>JAFVEJ010000183.1 GCA_017476085.1 Alphaproteobacteria bacterium | reverse complement strand
GAACAAACCGTTTCGGGCGGTGCTGTTCATATTAACGGGAACGTCGAATCAAGCGTCGCCTTATCAAACGTAACCATTTCTTTGGGCAACAAGCTGACAATCGGAGCAAGCAAAGTCGGAACGGAATTTACAAATAACGGGCTGATAGTTCTGAAGGCCGGAACATTAGGTAATACCTTGTCGGGAGAGGGTGCCGTTCAAATCGACGAAGATGTGACGTCAAACGTCGCCTTATCAAACGTAACCATTTCTTTGGGCAACAAGTTGACAATCGGGGCAAGCAACATCGGCGCGAACCTGACGAATAACGGAACTGTTTCTGTTACCGGAGGAACGCTTTCAAACGCTTTGTCCGGCTCCGTTTCCGTTGCCGGCACAGTTCTTTTTGGAGCGGGGGCTGATTTAAGCGGTGCGCAGATTGATTTGACGAACGGAACGCTTGATATCGGTGAAAACGTTTTATCCGTCAATACCGTAACGGGCGGAACCGTTTCTTTAACGTTGAAAGAAACGGCGGAATCTTCTGCGTTGATTACGGCGGCCTCCGCGAATAATGTAACGGTTGCACCGGATATGTCCCGCGTGTCTCGCAAAGCTGTTCAGCATTATATTTTGACATCAACGGATACCGGATATTCTTTAATTTTAAACAACACGGGCCGGTACGCCGTTTCAAAGACGCCGTTTGAAAAATCTCAAGCCGCTTCTATGACGCATTTTGACGTTTCTTCGTGGACGGGCGGAGATTTGTATGTTATGCGAATCAGTTCCGTAGCCTTGATTGTGTATCAGGATTTGATAGAAGCGGGATATTCTTTGACGCCGAATGAAACGAACGCTGTTTCGGTTATGGCTGACGATGTAACGGAGCTTTTGCCCGCCGGATATCAAGGTGCTGTTGATATCGTGAACGGCAGACTTGAAACAGCCGTGGCGGAACGGAACTATGCGCAGATGTTACAGGCTTTCCGTGAGGTGGGGGAAGAAGCTTCTCCGGCCGTTGTTCAAACGGTGCAATCGAATGCCGAAGCAGTGATGTCCGTTGTCGCAAACCGTTTGAACGATTCTGCGGCGGCTGTATCCGGAACGGGGCGTTCCGGCGGGGATTACACGGTCGGCGCTTCTTCCGTTTGGGCTCAGGGAATGTTGAATGCGGCGGAATTAAACGGGACAAACGGCTTTAAATCCGATACGGCAGGTTTTGCGGCGGGTTTTGAATACAATATCAACGATTCTTACAAAGCGGGAATCGGTTACGCGTTTTCCTCTACGGATATTAAAACGGGGCGGAGCAAAACAAGCGTCGATACGCATACGGGCTTCGTTTACGGCGAATACGCTCCGGACGCTTTCTTTGTCAACGGTGTGTTAAGTTACGGTCGTTCGGCGTATGACGAGAAAACAAAAATGCTAGGGCTGAAAAGCGATTTTAAGACGGATGCGTTCGCCGTTCAGATGATGTCCGGAAATGTATTGAAAGATTTTACGCCGGAAGCCGGACTGCGCTATATCAATGTTCGCGGAAAAGCATATACAAATGCTTTGGGTGCAAGAACGGCCGGCAAAAATTTGCAAACGTGGACTGCTGTTTCGGGGGTGAAAACAGCGAAAGAGTTCCGCTTGGAAACAGGAATGCTGACTGCGCATGGAAAAGCGGCGCTGACATACGATTTGCGGCGCGGCAATCCGGACAGGACGGTTGTTTTGGCAAACGGTTCGTCTTATGTTGCTCAGGAAGAAAAAGTGAACCGCTTCGGTTTGGAGGCCGGCGCAGGTATTTCATATAAGCTGGACGGAAAAACGGAGTTGAGTGTTTCTTATGAAGGAAGATTCAAAAAACACTATGTTGATCATACGGGAATGCTTAGTATCAAATACGCTTTTTGATTGATTTTGGAAAATCCGTAAAGGAAAGATATGGGACGAAAACGCAAAGGAGATCCGGTCAACGGATGGGTGGTTCTGGACAAGCCGGCCGGATTGGGATCAACGGCAGCCGTGTCGATCGTCCGTCGTCTGTTCAACGCGCAGAAAGCGGGACATGCGGGAACGCTTGACCCCGCCGCTTCGGGTGTTCTGCCGATCGCTTTGGGGGAAGCGACAAAAACGATTCCTTATGTTATGGACGGGGACAAGACGTACGCTTTCACCGTTCGATTCGGACAGGCGACGGATACGGATGACGCGGAAGGAGAAGTTATCGCCGAAACGGACGTTTTGCCGGATAAAGAATCCGTTTTAAAGATTTTGCCGTCTTTTGTCGGAGAAATCGAACAGGTTCCGCCGAAGTTTTCCGCCATTCATATTAACGGACAGAGGGCGTATGATCTGGCTCGCGCCAAACAGGAGATTGAATTGCGGCCGCGGCGGATTCGGATTGACGATTTGCGTCTGATTGAACCGTTCACCCCTTTAAACGCCAGCTTTCAAGTCGATTGCGGCAAAGGGACGTATGTGCGCTCTTTGGCACGGGATATAGCTGAAAAGCTGCATTCTTTGGGGCATGTAACGTCTTTGCGCCGGTTAAAATGTGCAAAATTTTTTATCGGAAATGCTTTTTCACTGGAATATCTTGAATCATTAGAGCATAGTTCTTATTGGACAGAAGTGCTTTTGCCCGTTGAAACCGTGCTGGACGACATCCCTGCACTGGCTCTCACACAGGCACAGGCCGCAAAGCTGTCAAACGGCAACTTTCTGCCGGCGGGCGATTTTGAATCCGTGCCGACAGGCAATGTTTTTCAGGCCAGGCTTGAAAACCGTTTGGTCGCTTTGGTCCGCGTGCAGGACGGAATGATCCGCCCTGTGCGTTTGATTAACCGATAACTCTATTATGGGAGAATACGATGTCGATTACAGCAGAACGTAAACAGGAATTGATCAAAGAATATGCGATTAAGGAAGGCGATACCGGTTCGCCGGAAGTTCAGGTTGCCATTTTGTCCGAACGCATTAAAAATCTGACGGAACACTTAAAAGATCATGACAAGGATTTCCATTCCCGCCGCGGTCTTTTGATTATGGTCGGTCAACGCCGCCGTTTGTTGGATTACCTGAAAGGGAAAGATACTTCCCGTTACGAAAGCTTGATAGCCCGTTTGGGACTGCGCCGTTAAAGCGCAAAGAGATTTCTGTGAATCCCTTCTTTTGAGGTCAAAAGAGGGGCTTCATTAGAAAAGGAATATTTGTTTGTTGGCTCTTTTTGAATCGTCAAAAAGAGGTTGGAGAAGAAAGTAAGTAAGAATGTCTATGTTTAAAGAATTCCGCAGGGAAATTGAATGGGGCGGCCGTCCGCTGTCTATCGAAACCGGAAAAATCGGCCGTCAGGCGGACGCTTCCGTGATTGTAACGTATGGTGAAACTGTTGTGCATTGCGCCGTGTGCGCTGCCAAAACCGTTCCCGAAGGAATGGAAGAAGATTTTTTGCCGCTGACCGTGAATTATCAGGAAAAGGCTTATGCGGCGGGCCGCATCCCGGGCGGATTTTTCCGTCGTGAAGGGCGTCCGGCCGAACATGAAATTTTAGCGGCGCGTCTGATCGACCGTCCGATCCGTCCGTTGTTTGCAAAAGGCTATTGCAACGATACGCAGGTCACCTGTACGGTGCTGAGTCACGATATGGAAAACGATCCCGACATCGTCGCGATGATTTCCGCTTCCGCCGCTTTGGCGTTGTCAGGTCTGCCGTTCTTAGGACCTATCGGCGCGGCGCGCATCGGTTATAAAAACGGCGAATACGTTTTGAATCCGACAGTTTCCGAACGCGGTTCTTCCGAGTTGGATCTGGTTGTCGCCGGTACGTCTCAGGGTGTGCTGATGGTTGAATCCGAAGCGCATGAACTGCCCGAAGACGTGATGTTGGGCGCCGTGATGTTCGGTCATGAAAAAATGCAGGCCGTCATTGATATGATCAACGGATTAAAATCCGAAGCCGGCAAAGAACCTTGGCCGATGCCGCAAGCCGCTCCGGAATACAAAATTGTTTATGATAAATTTATGGAAGCTTACGGCGATGAACTGCGCGAAGCTTATAAGATCACGGACAAATTGGAACGTCAGAATGCCGTTGCCGACATTCGCGAAGCCGCGAAAATCAGCGTTGCCGAAAACGAAGCCGAAGCCGCCGTTGCCGCGCGCGTGTTCCATGAAATGGAATACCACACGGTGCGCGATGCGATTTTGGAAACAGGAATCCGTATTGACGGACGCGATACAAAGACGGTTCGTCCGATTACCGCCGAAGTCGCCGTATTGCCGCGCGCTCACGGTTCCGCTTTGTTTACCCGCGGCGAAACGCAGGCGCTGGTTGTCGCGACGTTGGGGACAGATCAGGACGAACAGATTGTTGACGCTTTGACGGGCGAATATCATCAGTCATTTATGCTGCACTATAATTTCCCGCCGTATTCCGTCGGTGAAACGGGACGCATCGGTTCGCCGGGGCGTCGTGAAATCGGTCACGGAAAACTGGCTTGGCGCGCGATTCATCCGATGCTGCCGTCCAAAGAGGAATTCCCGTATTCAATTCGCGTTGTTTCCGAAATTATGGAATCGAACGGTTCGTCTTCCATGGCGACGGTTTGCGGTTCCTGCCTGGCGTTGATGGACGCGGGCGTTCCGATGAAAGCTCCGGTTGCCGGTATCGCTATGGGGCTGATCAAGGAAGAAGACGGCCGCTTTGCCGTTTTGACCGACATCTTGGGTGATGAAGACCACTTGGGCAATATGGACTTTAAAGTGGCCGGAACGAAAGACGGCGTAACTTCTTTGCAGATGGATATCAAAATCACGTCCATTACAAAGGAAATTATGGAAATCGCGTTGAAACAGGCCAAGGAAGGCCCCCTGCACATTCTGGGCAAGATGGCCGAAGCGATCGAAGCGCCGCGTGACGCCGTTTCCGAAAACGCGCCGCGTATTACCACCTTGCAGATCAACAAAGACAAAATCCGCGATGTGATCGGCACGGGCGGCAAAGTGATTCGCGAAATCACGGAAACAACGGGATGTAAGATCGATATCGACGAATCCGGTTTGATCAAGATCGCTTCGTTCTCCGAAGCTTCCGGATTAGCCGCGTTAAATTGGATCAAAGGCATCGTTTCCGAACCGGAAGTCGGCGAAATTTACGACGGTAAAGTCGTGAAAGTCGTTGAATTTGGCGCGTTCGTTAATTTCTTGGGCGCAAAGGACGGCTTGGTTCACATTTCCGAACTGGCGCAGAAACGCGTGGGCAAAGTCACCGATGTTGTCAATGAAGGCGACAGCGTGAAAGTCAAATGTATTGCCATTGACAATCGCGGCAAGGTCAAATTGTCCATGAAACGCGTCAATCAGGAAACGGGCGAAGACCTGGATAACCAGGAACAGCCTGCCGAACAATCCGAACAGGCGGAATAATTTTTTAAGAAGGAGCGTTTGCCGTGAAAGCTTTAAAATCATTGCTTATTTCCGGACGCGAAGTCCTGCCTCTGATTGAAGGAGGAAAGGGCGTAGCCGTCAGCACCTGCAAAACGGCGGGCGCCTGGGCGGCGGAAAATGCCGTCGGAACGATTTCCGGCGTGTTGCCGGACGTTGTTGATGAAAACGGGGATATTATCCCTATGGAAATAAAATCGAAAACGCGCCGCGAACGCTTTGAGGAACAGATTCGTCATTCGATTGAAGGAATTATTTCTCAGGCGAAAATCGCTCATGAAATCGCATGCGGCAAAGGGCGCATTCATATCAATGTTCTTTGGGAACAAGGCGGAGCTCAGCAGATTATTACTGAAGCTCTGGCCGGAGCCAAAGGACTGATTGACGGCGTGACTTGCGGCGCGGGAATGCCATACAAGCTGGCGGAAATCGCTTCTTCTTCTAAAACGTTCTACTATCCGATCGTTTCGTCGGGACGGGCGTTCAAAGCTTTGTGGGCGCGCGCTTACAAATCTTACGCTGATTTTCTGGGGGGCGTCGTTTTTGAAGACCCGTGGAAAGCGGGCGGTCATATCGGATTATCCAACGGCGACGATCCCAATGCGCCGCAAAATCCGTATGAACGTCTGGTCGATTTGCGTCGGTCTATGTCGGCGGTCGGTTTGGAAAATACGCCGATTATTATTGCCGGCGGCGTTTGGTATTTGCGCGAATTTCAGGATTTTATCAATAATCCCGAATTGGGGCCGACGGCTTTTCAGGTCGGGACGCGCGCTTTGTTGACCAAAGAAAGCCCTGTCGCAAAGACGTGGCAGAAAGCATTGTTGGCTTTGAAAAAAGGCGAAATCGCTTTGCAGCGGTTTTCTCCGACCGGGTTTATGTCTTCGGCGATTAAGAATCGTTTTTTGACGGATTTATTCGACCGTTCCGCAACGGCAATGCCCTATAAAGACGAACCGGAGGGCGATTTTCAAATTCCGGTGACGGTTGGTGTAAACAAAGTTTATATCACGGCGGCCGATCAGGAACGGGCAAACGGCTATATCGGAGCCGGACGCACGATTCCGCAGCGCACGAACGACGGTCAGATCGTTTTCATTACTCCGAAAGATCAGAACGCTATTCAAAAAGCCCGCGCGAACTGTTTGGGATGTATTTCCCATTGTTTGTTTTCCGGTTTTTGCCAAACGTCGGAAAATTTGTCAACGGGGAAAACCCCGGATCCCCGGTATTTTTGTATTTCCGATACTTTATATAAAGCAGCGCACGGGGCATCGACGGATGACGAATTGATTTTTGTCGGGGACAACGCGACACGTTTTTCAACCGATCCGTTGTTTAAGGACGGGTATTTGCCGACGGTAAAAGAATTTATCGCCCGTCTGCTGACAGGGGAATAAAACAAATAAAAAAAAGGAACCGAAAGGTTCCTTTTTTTATAATATGTTCTCTATGCATCCGAATATGCGGGGACTTATTCTTCGGGGAATTTTCCGATTCGGGTTTTCGGTATAACGGATTTTACAGGTCGTATATTCCGATCTCAAAAGCGAAGTCCTCATTGTTTTATGCGGATAAATAGACACCGCGGGGAGGGTTTAGGCAATCTTTCCGCGGTTTCTTGACATCGTAAAATATACGATGTTTATGTTATCGTGTCACAGATGTGAAACGTGGATGATGGGGCTAACCACCGCTTTTAACACAGTCGCAGCCTGTGTCCGTTACGGTTGCCGTATAGCCATCAGCGCAGGTTACGCCGGTGCAGTTGTCAACACATTCGCTGCCTGATTTGCGGTATCCGCTGGCACAGGTGAACGACGAACCGAGCGCTCCTGTCGGTGCGCAGCAGGCGCTTGCGACGTTCGGTCCGAAAAGATCCGAACAAGCCGAACAGAAAGTGGAACTTCCCGTGGAGTACGTTCCGGTTTCGCAAACCTGGCAGCGGTAACCATCATTGCTTTCCGTGCGATAAAACCCTGCCAGGCAGGAGACGGTTCCGTTGGCGCAAAACGCGTTGTCCGGACAGGATTTGCAAGAACCTTGATAGGAATAAAACCCGCTCGGACATTCGATCGCTTCCGTTCCGTCGCAGGTGAACCCGCTCGGACACGTCACACAGGTTCCGTTGTTGAGCAGATAATCGGAATTGCATCGCGTACAGATATTTTCGCTGCATTCTGCGCAATTTGCGGGACAGAAATCCGTTCCGTTGTTTGCGGCCGGCTGAAACCGGCGGCCGGACAAAGTTTCCAAGCCGATCGAACGGCCCAGTTTAATGGCTTTGGCCTGAAGCTCGTTTGAACCGGCAAAGAAAAGAAAGCCCGCCAACACGAATAACAGATGTTTTTTCATAGTGGGATCTCCTTATTTATTTGCTGATGGGGACACAAGCTGATACAGATGTTGACCTCGCCGGCGAAGTGGTGCCGCCCGGGCATGAGGTGCAGAACGCATTTGTATTGCCGGAAGCGTATGTTCCTTCCGGACAGGCTTTGCAGGATGCGCTTCCTTCGTCAGAATACACCCCACTCCCGCATGGCTCACAACCCGAAGAACTCGTTATTCCAACGCGAAAGTTGAATGTTCCCGCCGGACATGGTGCGCAGGAACCGATGTCTCCCGTGGAGTATGTTCCCGGCGGACAACCGCATTTGGTAGCTCCCGTGGAGCTGGTGGTTGTTCCATCCGGACAGGGCGTGCAGGAAGCGGCGCCTTCCGTGGAGTATGTTCCCACCGGACATAGTGTGCATTTCGTATTTCCCTCACCGGAAGCGTAGTATCCCGCTGAGCAAAGTGCGCAGCCAAAGTTACCGCTACTGCTGTTATATTTTCCTGCCGGACAGGGCGTGCAGGTTCCCCCCTTAGAGGAAAAGTATCCCGCCGGACATGCTGTACATCCTGCATATCTTTCACCGGCTTCGTATGTTCCTGCCTTACACACGCACATAGAGAAGGAAGTGGCCCCCCTAGTGACGGAAGTAGCGTATCCATCCGGACATGGTGTGCAGGTTGTGTTTCCGGTGCCCTCAGCGTATTTGTTAGTACATATGGTACATCTCGTATTTCCGGTGCCGGAAGCGTAGT
>JAFVEJ010000182.1 GCA_017476085.1 Alphaproteobacteria bacterium | reverse complement strand
TGGGATCTATCCCTTCCGCCGTCGTCGAAAAACTGTTTTTGGAATTTGCCAGCGCTATTTCCAATCCCGGAGCAATGATCGGGAACTTTGAAAACACCGAACGGCTGTTATTAAAAACTCTTCCCAAAGACCGTGTTGACACGATTATGGAAGATATCCGCGGTCCTGCCGGACGAACGATGTGGGATAAACTCGGCAATATCAACGAACAGGTTCTGGCAAACTATTTAAAAAATGAATATCCGCAGACCGTCGCTGTCATCCTGTCCAAAATCAAGCCAGATCATTCCGCGCGCGTTTTAACTTTACTGCCGGAATCTTTTGCAATGGACGTTATTATGCGTTTGCTGCGGCTGGAAGCGATTCAAAAAGACATTCTGGACGGTTTGGAACAAACGCTGCGCACCGAATTTATGAATAACCTGGCCAGAACGACACGTCAGGATTCGCATGAGCTGATTGCCGAAATGTTCAACAATATGGATCGAAACGCCGAAGGACGCTTTATGGCTGCTTTGGAAGAACGCAACCGCGAATCCGCCGACCGCATCAAAGCTTTGATGTTCACATTCGAAGATTTGACCCGTTTGGATGCCCAGGGCGTACAGGTTTTGCTGCGCAATGTGGACAAAGAAAAGCTCGGCATCGCTTTGAAGGGCGCTTCGGATATGATCAAAGAGCTGTTCTTCAAGAATATGTCCGAACGTGCCGGCAAGATGATGAAAGAAGATATGGAGGCTATGGGCCCCGTCCGTCTGCGCGATGTTGACGACGCCCAGGCCGCGATTGTTCAAACGGCGAAGGATTTGGCCAACAACGGTGAAATCGTTATTTCCGATGGCGGTTCTCAGGACGAATTGGTCTACTGATCTTTAACGGCGGGAAAAAATGGTACAAGAATACAAATTCATGTTTGACAGACGCTTTGACGAAGACGAATCGGAAGATTCGCTTTCCGACGAAAATGAAGATCTGTCTTCAAAATCCGTTGACGGTATTCCTTCCATTTCCCAATTATTGGATTCTTTAAACAATCAAAAAAACGACGAATCAGACCCGAAAGAAGAAACGACCGAAGAAAAAGAAAATCAGCCTGCCGCTGCTGAAACGGAAACGAAAGAAGACTCTCCTTCCGCAGAAAGCGAATCGGAAGCTTCCGTTTCGCCTGCCGCAATACAAAATCTTTTTTCCGGTCCCGTTTTTTCATCGGATGAAATGGAAGCTGCTCAGGAAAAAGCGCGGGAAGAAGGACGTTTGAGCGGATTGGAAGAAGGGCGTGAAGCCGCTTGGCAGGAAGCGATGAGTTCCATTGAAAAACAAAACTCCGACACTTTATTGTCTATTGACGCCTCTTTGAAAAACATATTGGAAAATCTGGAACAAAACGGTCAAGCCGCCTTTTCGGCCGCCGTCGAATTTGCTTTGGCGGTTTGCCGAAAAGCCGTTCCGACTCTATGTGAAACAAATGCCATAGAAGAAATTCGCTCTTTACTGGAGAAAAATCTGCATTTTTTAAAAGATGAACCGAAAATATCTTTACGACTGACTCCTTTTCTGGCAGATAAAATCAAACCGATGTTGACAGACTTGGTTAAAAAGGAAGCTTACAGCGGCAAAATCGCCGTTGTCCGTGACGACACCTTGGCGGCCGGAGACTGCCGCATCGAATGGAAAAACGGCGGATTGGAAAAAAACGTACAAGATGTTTTAAATCATACCGAAGAACTGGTAAACTTATATGCGCATACCGTTCCGACAATAAAATTACCCGCGGAAAATACCGGAGAAAAACACCATGGCTGAAACAAATGACACTCCTTTAGAAACAGAAGAAGAATTAAATTTAAACGAACTGGATGAAAATGCTTCTCCGAAACACGCCGCTCCGGAAAGCTCCAGGCGCTTTAATGAGGAAATTCCTGAAAAGCCTAAATCTTCCGACGAACTGGAAGCGGTTTACGATGTTCCCGTTCAGGTTTCCGCCGTTTTGGGAAAATCCAGTATGCAAGTGCATCAGCTGCTGAAACTAGGACGCGGAGCCGTCGTCGAACTGGACCGCAAAATCGGCGAAGCGATCGATATCTATGTCAACAACCGTCTGGTCGCCCGCGGCGAAGTCGTTGTAATTGAAGACAGATTGGGCATTACTATGACGGAAATCATTAAAGCGGAAAGAAATTAGTCACTGTAATTAAAGGTTAAGAAAAAATGCGTCTGTTATTAATCGGAGCTATGGACGGACAAATCGGAGCCGCCAGCCAGATCGCCATAAAAAAAGGCGGATCCGTTGCTTTGGCCGAATCCGTCGATCAGGCGTTAGAGCTGCTGCGCAGCGGTCAAAGCGCCGACTTGATTATGGCAGATGTCAAGCTGGATATTTATTCTCTGGTTGAACGACTGGATGCCGAACGCATTTGCGTGCCCGTTGTCGCATGCGGTGTCGCCGCCGATGCCCGTTCAGCCGTCAAAGCGATC
>JAFVEJ010000181.1 GCA_017476085.1 Alphaproteobacteria bacterium | reverse complement strand
GCCATCCGATCCCGACAGCCAATACAATTCCGATAGAAACACCGATCAGAATAGCAGGTTTCTTTCTGCGCTGTTCCAATCTTTCCTCGCGAAAAGAAGCCAGAATATCATCCTGTGAGGTATCTAAATCCTGATCGTGCATAAATTACATCTCCTCCGCGGGAATGACACCGAAAACATCCAATCCCGACTGAATGACGACGGCGACAGCCTCCACCAGCGCCAGACGCGCCATAGACAATTCCGGTTTATCCTGTTCTAAAAAGTGCAGTTCCGTATTATCCCGTCCTTTGTTCCACAGACCATGAAATGCGGCGGCCACATCGTTTAAATAGTATGCAATCCGATGCGGTTCGTGCGCGGCTGCGGCGATTTCGATTTGACGAGGAAAATCAGCCAGCAGACGAACCAAAGCAATCTCCGTTTCATCCGTCAACAATGCCAAATTCGCTTCAGACAAAGCCGTCAGGCTTAAATTTTTCTGCGGGAACATTTCCGCAGCCTTACGACGGACCGAACAAGCGCGGGCATAAGCGTAATTAACGTAAAAGACGGGATTATCCTTGGATTGTTCCTTGACTTTTTCCACATCAAAATCCAAGTGTGCGTCATTTTTTCTGGTCAGCATAATAAAGCGCATCACATCTTTGCCGACCGCGTCCACCATATCGCGCAGAGTCACAAAGCGTCCGGCGCGTTTGGACATTTTCATCGGTTCGCCGTCACACATCAGGTTTACCATTTGACACAGCCTGACGTCCAATTTTGCCTTTCCGTCCGTTAAAGCTTTAACGGCAGCCTGCAAACGTTTGACATAACCTGCATGGTCTGCTCCCCAGACATTGATCATATCATCAAAACCGCGGCGGTATTTATCCAGATGGTATGCCATATCCGAAGCAAAATACGTTTGAAAACCGTTTGATTTTTTCAAAGCGCGGTCAACGTCGTCGCCGAATTCCGTTGCTTTGAACAGTGTTTGCGGACGCGGTTCCCACTCATCGGGCAATTTCCCTTTAGGCGGTTCCAAAACGCCTTCATAGATCAATCCTTTACCGCGCAGAAAATCGATCACTTCGTCGATTTTTCCGGCTTCCACCAAAGCGCGTTCGGAAGAAAACACATCAAATTTGATGCCCAAAGCCGCCAGATCGTCTCGGATCATATCCATCATTTTATTGATCGCGAACGCTCTGAAGTAAGCCAGCCATTCGCTTTCCGGCTTATCCAGCCATTTGCTGCCGTCTTTTTCCGCCAGTTCTTTTCCGACGGGAATCAGATATTCGCCGGGATAAAGCCCTTCCGGAATGGCGCCGATTTCTTTTCCCAAAGCTTCCTCATAACGCAAATAAGCCGAACGTGCCAGAACGTCCACTTGAGCGCCGGCATCATTGATATAATATTCGCGCGTGACGTCGTACCCCGCCTTTTTCAGCAAAGAAGCCAAAGCATCACCGAAAACGGCTCCTCGGCTATGCCCGATATGCATCGGACCGGTCGGATTGGCGGAAACAAATTCGACATTCTTTTTCTTTCCTTTTCCCATATCGGAAGATCCGAAACGCGGTCCCTGCTCTAAAATTTCACGCAGACAAGAATCCCAAAATGTCTTGGATAAGCGCAGATTAACAAAGCCCGGGCCTGCGATTTCAACACTTTCCACAATGGGAAGAGTTTTTAACCCTTCCGCCAAAATTTCGGCAAATTGACGCGGTTTCATTCCGGCTTGTCCCGCCATCACCAAAGCGGCATTTGTTGCGGCATCCCCATGGGCAGCATCCCGAGGCGGTTCGGCCACCATACGATCCGCGTTCAATCCGGACGGCAATTTGCCCTGCCCGGCTAAATTGTCCAATGTTTCAATAATGCTGTTTCTGATATGCGTAAAAATATTCATCGTTACAATCTCACTTGTGGATCAAAAAGCCGCGTATGTAGCTCTATTGCGGAGGCATCCGTTAATCCGGCGACAAAATCGGCAATCAGCCTGGCCTTTTGTTTAGAATCGGAGCATTGCCGCACTTTCAGCTGCCATTGCGGCGGCAAAATATTATTTTCCGCGAACAATAAAGAAAATAAATCTTTGACAATTCTCTTTCCTTTGCTGGTCATTCGGTTGATTTTATAATGGCGGTACATATTCGGGAACAAAAAGCCCTTCAGCTCTGCCAGTTGTTTTTTCATATTTTCCGAAAAAGAAATCACCGGACGACCGCAGGAACGGATATCCTCAACACTTTTCGGATTCAACGCTTCAAGGTTTTTGCGGGAAGCCTCTGCCACATCCAAAATCATATCATTTATCATTCGCCGAACGGTTTCCGCAACGATACGGGAATGTTCAACGCTCGGATATTCCTTCTTAACCTGATCATAGTGCCGTTTAAAAAAGTCAACGAAAGAAATTTCATCAACCGAGATCAGTCCCGTTTTCAGACCGTCATCCGTATCGTGATTGGAATAAGCAATATCATCGGCCAACGAAGCAACCTGCGCTTCGGGGCCCGGATATCCGTCCAGTTCCAAGTCCTGCACGGCATTGTACTCTGCGATTTCCAACGGCAGCGAAACGCACCCGGGACCGATTAATGGCCCGTTATGTTTAACCAAGCCTTCCAAGGTTTCCCAAGACAAATTAATTCCGTCGAAACGAGGATATTTTTGTTCCAGTTTCGTCACGATTTTTAAAGAATGGGCATTATGGTCAAACCCGCCGAAATCCTGCATACATTCGTTTAATGCCATTTCGCCGGCATGACCGAACGGCGTATGCCCCAAATCATGCGCCAAAGCCAAAGCCTCTCCCAAATCTCTGTTCAGGTACAGAATACGGCACAGAGATCTCGTAATCTGAGAAACTTCCAAAGAATGGGTCAGACGTGTACGCAGACTGGTTCCTTCGTGATAAACAAACACCTGCGTTTTTGATTCCAAACGGCGGAATGCTTCGGAATGAATAATTCTGTCTCTGTCACGCTGAAAACATGTCCGGTACGGCG
>JAFVEJ010000018.1 GCA_017476085.1 Alphaproteobacteria bacterium | reverse complement strand
GATCTGACGCGCTCATCAATCTTTTTTCCGATGTGGCCACAGAAAAAGTGATGAAGATGTTTCAATCCTTCAGCTTTTTAATTCATTTTCTGTCTTTGACCCGAGGCGTTCTGGACATACGCGATCTGTTGTTTTTCATTTCTTTTTCGGGCGTATTTCTGTTTGCTACGGTCATAGTGCTTGATCACAAAAAGGCGGTTTGACAATGAAAAAAATATCCGATTTTGACAGAAACTCACTGGGAGTGATCGGGCTGGTTTTAGCCGTCATTCTGTTTTTCAGCATAAACGTTATCGCCGCATTCACCCTTAAAAGCTACCGGTTGGATTTAACACAAACCAAATTGTATTCGCTGTCGGAAGGATCTTTGCGCGCCATCAAACAGATCAAAGAACCGATCACCATTCGCTTTTATCTGTCCGGCAAACTGGCTAAAGTTTCCCAAATTCATGCGACTTATGCCGTCCGCGTCATAGAACTGTTGGAACAATATGTTTCCGCATCCGACGGAACAATCCGTCTGGAAGTTATCGATCCCGAACCTTTTTCCAAAAAAGAAGACGAGGCTTTGGCTTACGGATTAAAAGGCATTCCCGTCGGCAATTCATCGGAATATGTCTATATCGGTATGACCATTTCCAATTCTTCCGACCGCAGAAGAACAATCGCCCTGTTGGATCCTTCGCGCGAAAGATTTTTGGAATACGACATCACAAAATATTTAACGGATTTGACACGCGCCAAACGACCGACAATCGGCATCATCAGCACATTGCCGATCGACGGACGCGGCGAACCGCAGCTGATGTACCCTAAATATCATCCCCGTTGGGCAATAATGAACGTCGTCCGCGACATTTTCAATGTCCGGTTTATTTCCCGCCAGACATTGGATATTCCTTCGGACATTGACGTACTGATGTTGGTCAATCCGAAAAAATTCAACGAAGAAACAATGTATGCCATTGACCAATATATTATGCGCGGCGGCAATATGTTGGTGTTGATAGATCCTTTTTCAGAAATCGAAGTGGCATTGGGTGAAGTCCCTTATTCCATTCGTCCGGATATCAACAAGCTGTTAACGAACTGGGGAATTTCCTTTGATCCGCAGCAGTTCGTCGCAGATACGACTTTGGCCCGAACCGTTTCCCACACCGAAAAAGATAAAGCGCTGCAGATCAAATTTCCGCCATGGCTGGGAATTAATGAAAAATACCTCAGTCCCGAAGATCCCGTCACCAACGCGATTGCTCAGATAAACTTATCTTATGCCGGCTCATTCAACGTGACAAAAAAAACAGATGATCTGACAATTACTCCGTTAATCTTTTCATCCAAAGAATCGGAACTGATGAACACCGTCCTGGGGTTATCTCCGGATCCGGGCACGATGTTGCGCGATTTTAAGCCCAGTAATAAAAATATGATTTTGGGACTGAGAATCAAAGGAACGCCCCGCAGCGCCTTTGAAAAAGCCCCCGTTCGCAACTTCCTGAAACAAAGGACGGAGGCTCACATCGAAAAAGCCGCCACTCCGGTTAATATCATTATGATTGCGGACAGTGATTTTCTGGCTGACAAATTCTGGACGACAAAAACGGATATGCTGGGCGTTGAACAATTATATCCTTTTGCCGGCAATGCGGATTTAATCGTAAATGCGTTGGATAATTTAAGCGGAGCGACTTCGCTGATTGATTTAAGATCAAAAGCGGAATGGCGCCGTCCTTTCACCGTCATTGAAAATATGGCGCTGAATGCCGGACGACAATACCGCGAACAGGAAGCCATTTTGTTTTATGAACTGCAAAAAGCCCAAAACAGACTGAAAGAATTAACCGAGCAATCGTCTAAAGGAAACAAAGAGCTTTTATCGCAGGAAGACAAAACGGAAATTCAAACGCTGCAAAAGCGCATTATCGATTTAAGATCGGCTCTGCGCGCCGTTCAAAATGTTTTAAGCCGGGATATCCTTGCGCTGCAATCCGCGTTAATTTTGATAAACGTTGTTTTTGTTCCCGCCTTATTAGTGATCATCGCTCTGTTTATCGCTTGGCGCAGACGCGTCAGACGAACACAGGCCAGATAAAGGAAACGCCCTATGAATCCGCGTTCTTTTTACAAACTTTTAATTGCAACGGCTCTTTGCTTAATTTCGGCGGTTACCGTATGGATATTGACGCCTAAATATTCTGCCGGAACTTTTTTCGGAGAACCTCTTTTACCCGGTTTAATGGAAAAAATCAATGAGGTGGAAGTTATTTCCATTGAGCATACGGGAAAAACGCTGACTTTTCTGAAAGACAGCGGCGGCGATTGGACTTTGATGGAAGTCAACGGCTATCCGGCGGACAAGGAACGGATCAGAAATGCTTTGATCGGTCTGGCTCATTTGGAAAAAATCGAACCGAAAACAGCTTTGCCGGAATTTTATTCCGATTTGCAGGTAGAAGACAATTCTTCTGAAAAATCAAAATCTTATTTGGTTACTCTGCTAGACAAAGAGGGTGAAAAAATAACCAGTTTGCTGGTTGGTAAAAACATCAGCGGAATCACTTGGAACGGCCAGGGATATTTTGTACGTTTCCCCGATGAAGCCCAATCCTGGCTGGTGAGGGGAAATGTTGACGTAACGGGAAACGATCGTTCATGGCTGTCAACGCGTATTTTACCTTTGATCAAAGGCAGAGCGTCCGCCGTTACGGTTGTTGACGGATCGAAAACGCGGGAAATTATCTATAAACGCTCAGAACCCGCATTGCCGATGTTGGCATCTTTTATGTCGGACGCCTACTTGTTGACATCTCCCGATTTCATAAAGAAAATGGAAGCCGCCTTAACGTCTTTTGATTTTGAAAGCGCCGTTCCGCGAACTGCTTCTTTGGCACAGGACATATCTTTTACATCCCTGCTGATTGAAACGGGAGACGGCCTGAATATATATCTGTTTCTTTATCTGAAAGAGTCTAAGGCGTACGCAGCCGTTTCCTTTGCCACCGCGGATAAAGCGGATGAAGACACCCGCCGCGAAGCAGCCGAATTGGAAGCGCTGCACAGCAAATGGCTGTATCTGATGCCGACGGAAAAAGTTTCTTCTTTGCTGCCTTTTCTGTCCATTCCCGAAGAAAAAACCGAACCGGAGAAAAAAGAAACGGCCAACAAAGAAAAAAAGGCTTCCTCAAAAAAGAACACGCATTCAAAAGAAACTGCAAAAAAACGAAAATAACTTTGTTTAAACAATCCATATTGTCGCAGCGTCGGCCGAATTTAAAAGAATCGGTTTGCCGTTAAGAATTGCCGTGTATTCTCCCGTTTTTACACTGCAGGAAATATCATTAAGAAAAGCGCCTTTTTTTATTCCTGACCGTTCCAATTTAAATGTTAAACTGTCCGTTCCGGTTAATCGGCAAACACATCCGCTTGTTTGATCGGAAACCGCCAAAGTCAGCGGCACAGGCAAACGAACGGAATTTTCCAAAGAAAGGAAGAGCTCATTCATCCACTCTTTTTTTTCCGTTTGAGCCTGCTGCAAAAAATGAATCAAATTAAAAAAGCGATTAGCGGCCGCTCCGTCCAAATGATGCTCAATCAAACATGCTATTTCTTCGGAACGTATTTCGTCCTGCCCTAAAAAATCATGGAAAAAGGAAGTCAGCCTTTCATGCTTCATATAAACCTGCCAACCGATTTTCCGACCCTTTGGCGTCAAACGGATAGCCCCATACGATTCATGGGAAACAAGCTCCTGCTCCGCCATTTTTTTTATCACGGTTGCAATGGTTCCTTTTGTCAGCTTCAAATTTTCCGCCAAAGCCGTTACCGTTTGTTTATTACCGGTTGTTTCCAGAAGAAATAAAGCTTCCAAATAATCTTCCAGCCGCGAAGTAACTGCCGTCATGCTTTTTATCCTTGTTTTTATTTTTCAAGCATACTTAAAATGCGTATAAAAATCAAGGAACGGACTATCGAGAAAAAAAATGATTGATTGTGAAACGTTTTGTTGGAACTGCGGAAACTTATCCGGGACAGGCATTAAACCGACTAAAGAATCTGTCCGCAAAATGGTTGTTTTGCTGCACGGTTATATGGGAGACGCCCAATCCAATATGGATTTTGCAAAAAAAATATGCGCCGCCTGTCCGCAAACCGTCGTATTGGTCCCGAACGGCACGCAAACCGTTCCTCCTGCAAACGATCCGCAGCACCGTCAATGGTATCCTTTGCCCGAAACCGCCGATGCGGACGGAAGGTTGTATTCTTTTATGCCTTATTACGCGCCGGCCGAAAAACAGAAACAAATGCGGGAAAGCACGCCTCACATTCAAAAAACGGCGCGGCTTTTAAATCACTTTTTCATGCAGCAGGCGCAAAAATACAATCTTGCTTTGTCCGATTGTTTTCTGGCTGGCATTTCCCAAGGAGGAATTACCGCCTACGATATGGTTCTGTTTCGCAAAGAACTGCACCAAGATAAGACAAACAGCTTTTTGGGAGGGCTGATTATCATCGGTGCCGGCATCAACGAAGCCGATCGTTTGAATACACCTGAAGCCGCTTCAATTCCTCCGATTCCGGTTTTGCTTGCGCGGGGCAAGTACGATGAAATTTTTCCGAAAACCGTCGATTACTTTTCCGCGGCGCAGCTGCGGCTGCTTAAAATGCCCGTTGAAATGACACAAGCCGATTCCGTTCACTTCGGATTGGAGCATAAAGTTTGCGACGCCGTTTGCCGTTTTATCCGGCGGCACAGTTAAAAAATGCACAAAAAAAAGAAAGGCTTCTTGACTCCGGTTCATGAAAAGGGTATATGAAGGTACTCAATTTTGATTATGAAACGGAGCTGTCCATGAAACGTACATATCAACCCAGTAAAATCGTCCGGACTCGCCGTCATGGGTTTCGTACCCGCATGGCTACAGTCGGAGGACGCAAGGTTTTAAACAATCGCCGCCGTAAAGGCCGCAAGCGTTTAGCCGTTTAATCATCCCCGCGGGATCAGCGGGTATGTCAGGCAAACTGATTTTAATCAAGAAAAGACCGGACTTTCTTCATGTCACCCGGAACGGGTATAAGGCTGTAAGGTCCGGTTTTGTATTGCAGGCAGCGGTGTCCCGCCGCTCTTTTCCGGCAGCCGTTTATCGAATCGGATATACCGCTTCCAAAAAAATAGGAAATGCCGTTTGCCGAAATCGAGCCAAGCGCCGTTTAAGAGCCGTTTGCCGGGAATTAATGCCCCTTGAAGCCGTTATCGGTTGTGATTATGTTATCATTGCGCGTCATGCGACACTGGACATCCCTTATAAAAAGCTATACAAAGAATTAAAATTCGCTTTGACCGAAATTAAACAGGAATTGAATGACAGCCTCATCCTCTCAGGAAAATCAAACAAATAAGCAGGAAAAGCTTTCATGGCCGGCTCGGATATTGAGCGGGTTGATTTTGTTTTACAGAAAGGTCATTTCTCCTTTGAAACCGGCATGTTGCCGTTTTACGCCGACTTGTTCGGCTTACGCGTTGGAAGCGCTGCGCGTTCACGGAGCTTTGTACGGCTCTTGGTTGATTGTCAAACGGTTGCTGCACTGCCAGCCTTTCGGAGGTTCGGGATATGATCCCGTTCCGCCGAAGCATGAAGGGCCCGTTTTTCAAATCAAGCGCCGGCGAACTTTGTATGCGGTTTGTTTTACCGTTTTTGCCGCTGTATTAAGCTTCGGCATTTTTGCCGTATGTCCTGCGGACCGGATAAAAACGGCCGATACAAAAAATCAAACCGTTGAAGCGGAAAAAACAGAATTAATTCCGGCACAACAAAAAATCAGCCCCCCGACCCGCTTTTTAATTTGGCTAATCCGTTTATACCAAGCTAAAATATCGCCTCATCTTCCGGGGAAATGCCGATACACGCCGACTTGCTCTTCTTACGGGATTCAAGCTTTGGAACGTTTCGGCTTTTGGAAAGGGTCATGGCTGACAATAAAGCGTATTTTAAGCTGCAATCCTTGGGGCGGATCGGGTGCAGATCCCGTACCCGAAGGATAAGTTTGTAAAAAAGGTGAACTGATGGAAAAAAATAATTTAGAAAAAAAGAACTTGATCTTAGCCATTGTTTTTTCGGCGGTCTTTCTCTTTGCGGTTGACGCGCGTTTCCCGCCCGCTCAACAGCCGACAGCCGTTGTTCCGGAAAATCAGAAAACCGCTCCGGCCGCTCCGGTTCCTTCCGCCGTTCAAAAAACGGAACAATCTTTCGCTCCGGCGCCCGCAGCAGTCGTCGGATCGTCGAAAACGCCGGAAGTCGTTTTAACCCAGGAACAGGCTGTCAATGAATATCCGCATATAGCCATTAAAG
>JAFVEJ010000017.1 GCA_017476085.1 Alphaproteobacteria bacterium | reverse complement strand
TAAAACTTTTAACGATTTTGAAGAAGGAATCAGGTTCTATTAAATGCAAAATTTAAATTTGCAAAATATGGATGTCGGTCTTGTTTGCATTGCTGTTTCAGCGATTCTGTTGCTGATTATTATCGCAATCGCTTTTATGCGCAAAGACTTGCCTCCTTTCAAAATGGTTTTAGTCAGCGGTTCCGTCAGTCAATTATCAGCTTATTTAAAATCCGGAGAAATTGATGTCAACGGCCGAGATGAATTCGGAATTACTCCGTTAATGATCGCGGCCGCGTATAATAAAAACATAAAAATTCCGGAAATGCTTTTAAAAGCAGGCGCCTCCGTTTCCGCAAAAGATGATGAAGGCTGTTCGGCTTTGTTTCATGCCATAAAAAATAACGCGCCTAAAAAGACTTTGGAATTATTGATTAAACGCGGAGCCGAATTGAATGACAGGACAAATGAAGGATTAACGGCATTAACCGTTGCTTTGACGAACAAGCCTTCTTCCGACATGCTGATTTGGTTGAAAAATCACGGCATGGACATTAACGAACGCGACAGAAACGGATTGACGCCATTAATGTATGCCATTCAGGAAAACACATCCGTTGAAACTATTAATACATTGCTGCTTTTAGGCGCGCGCGTTTCCGATCGAGCCGAATTCGGCGTTACGCCTCTGATGCTGGCGGCAGGCAGAAATTTAAATCCGTATGTATCACTTACTCTTTTGGAAAACGGCGCCGGCATAGACGACCGCAGCGCGGAAGGATTAACTCCGCTGATGTTTGCGGCAGCCTTTAATCCCAATCCGGAAATAGTTGATGTTTTAATCGACTGCGGCGCTAAAATCACGCTGACGGACAAAGACGGAAACAGTGCGTTGGATTATGCCAAGAAAAATTCGGAATTATACGAAACCGAGACATACTGGCGTTTAAACAACCTCAGTTATGAATAATTATCTGATATCCTGAGGGATGCGGTGTCCTTCAAACACGCTGCCAAAAGAATCCGTATGAATATATGACGGCACTTCGTATTGATTGCGGCAAGCGCAAAGCCCTAAAACGGAAACGGTTAATATTATTCCGAACAAAGCCTTTATTTTCATTTAACTGCTCCTTTTTTATAGGGAATAGCGGCTAAGATTAAAAGAATCAAACAAAAAATCAACGGGACTCTGTTGCCGTAAGCCGCGTAAAATGTCGGCTCTGCCGTCCGACGAGGCAATCCGGCATCGACATAGCCTTTTTCTACCAACGGCAAAGATGCCGTGACACGGCCGTAAGCGTCAATCATTCCGCTTATCCCCGTATTCGCGGATCTGGCCAACGGCAAACCTTCTTCTACAGCGCGCATCTGAGCTGCGGCGAAATGCTGATACGGTCCGGCGCTGATTCCGTACCAACCGTCATTTGTCACATTCACCAACCAATACGGGCGTGATTTCTTATCCGCGACATGACCGGGAAAAATAACTTCGTAACAAACCAGCATACCGGCAGGCAGCGTTCTCGGAATAATCGTCGTTTTCACGCCCGGTCCGACACTAAAATCCATAGCAACCGGCGTCACTTTGCGAATAAACGGAAAAATTTTAGCCAACGGCACATACTCCCCGAACGGCACCAGATGCGATTTATCATAGCTGCCCAACGGAATCCCTAAATCATTCAACGCAACGATACTGTTGAAAAGCTTTATTCCCTTTTCATCTTTTTCCGTGCGCAAAGACCCTGCCAATAAAATGGCGCTCGGCGTCAAAGCGCTGACAACCATACCGCGGGCGAACGGATCTTCCGACAATAAAAACTGTGTAGCCGTCTCGGGCCAAATCACATGAGAAATTTTCTCGGCGCCTTCGCTGCGACTGAGATGAACCAGCTTCATTAAATTCTGTTCGGCCTCATCCTTGCTCCACTTTCTTCCCTGAGGGATATTCGGCTGAACCAATCGAATCCTAACGCCGTTAATGGTATCCGACATTTCAGGCGCCTTTTTCAAGCGCTGCAGTCCGTATCCCGCCAATATCAGCATCATCAGGAAAACCGTCCATACCGGCCATAAAGCTTTGATTGTTCGCCCCCTGATTAAACCCGGCAATCCGGCCATAAAAACGGAAACAACGCTTAATCCGAAAGTTCCCCATAAAGAAGCCGTCTGAAACATTGCCGGCCAGGACATCCAAACAGAGCCGATTAAATTCCATGGGAAGCCCGTCAACAACCACGAACGTACCCATTCCATAATCCCCCATGCCGCACTGAAAGCGACCAAACGACGAATTCCTTTAGGAAAACAGAAAGCGATCACGCAAGCCGACGCCGGAAACAAGCCGCCCCACAATCCGAAACCGATCAAAGGCAAAGGAGCCAATGCTTCAAATCCCATTCCTTCAATCATCAACGCATTGCAAACCCATGATAATCCTATGGAAAAGAATCCGAAACCGAACCAAAATCCCAATTGAGCCGCCTGCTTTTTTGTTTCCTGCCGATTCAACAGGATCATCAATCCGGAAAAAGAGACAAATAAAAACGGCAAAACGTTATATGGCGGCAACGCTCCGACGGCAAGTATCCCCAAGGCGAGAGCATGTCCGTACCGTTTAATGTAAAGAACAAATTTTTCTTTAATCGTCATAAGGATTCCCGATCCCGTTATCCTCAAGTATTTTGATTTCCAACGCTTCCATTTCAAGGGCTTCCGTTTCTTCAATATGATCGTAGCCGATCAAATGCAGCATCCCATGAACAATCAGATGAAACAGATGATCCGCAAAAGAACAATTTTGTTCTTCCGCTTCGCGTTTTGTCGTTTCAAAGGCCACGACAATATCCCCCAACAACATCGGGTCAACGATCGGTTCGCTTTCGTCATCCAACGCCGCAAAAGACAGGACATTCGTCGGCTTGTCCACATTGCGGTAGTTTTTATTCAATTTATGAACTGTCGCGTCATCCGTCAGCAAAATACTGACTTCGGCTTGTTTGACGGGGATTTCCAACTCTCCCTTATTGCCTTTTTTCCATGCTTCCGCCGCCGCTTTTTTCGTATACTTCACAACATCGGGCAATGTTTCTTTCCATTGCCCGTGTTCCACCCTCAGCTGAACTTTTAAAGCCATTAACCGGCCAGTCCTTTGCGCGTCGCATAGCGCTTGTCATAAGCTTTGACAATCGCAGAAACCAATCCGTGACGAACAACGTCTTTTTCCGTAAAGGTCACTATTCCGATATCTTTTACATTGCGCAAAACGTCCAAAGCGTCCGATAATCCGGATTGCACGCCGCGCGGCAGATCGGTTTGACTCAAGTCGCCGTTAATGACCATACGGGAATTTTCACCCATACGGGTCAGGAACATTTTCATCTGCATCGGCGTCGTGTTTTGCGCTTCATCTAAAATCACCATCGCGTTTGTCAGCGTGCGGCCGCGCATAAACGCCAACGGCGCCACTTCGATTTCACCCAATTCAAGCTTTTTATCAACGACATCCCGAGGAAGCATATCGTATAACGCATCGTATAACGGGCGCAGATACGGATCGATCTTTTCTTTTAAATCACCGGGTAAGAAGCCCAAGTTTTCACCGGCTTCCACGGCAGGACGGGACAAAATGATTTTATCGATCTGCCCTTCGATCATCAGGGAAACGGCTTTAGCGACAGCCAAAAACGTTTTTCCGGTACCGGCCGGCCCCAGTCCGAACACCATTTCATAATCGCGCATCGCCCGCACATATTCGGCCTGTGTTTGAGAACGCGGCTGAATATGACGCTTGCGCGTTTTCAAAGTTAAATCCTCTTCTTCATTTCCGATTGTTGTTTTTTCTTTAGCTGTCATTTTTGATCCTTCGCTTACATGCAAAGCATTATCAATATCCGAATTGTCGATATCGCCTTTTTTCTTAGCTGCGGCATAAATTTTATCCATTGCCGCAAAAGCTTTCTCCACGGCTTCATCCTTTCCCTGAACGGTAATCTGATTACCGCGGGTTTTGATATCCACTTCCAGTTTTTTTTCCAAACGTTTTAAATTATCGTTATGCGGTCCCACTGCGATCATTAACACCTGATTGTCCGCATATTCTTTCACGCGCTGCGTTTCTTTTTTCTTTCCCACTTAAAAAATCCTTTCATAATGAAAATTTATTAGCCGTAATTATGGCTTTTTTTATCTTTTTAAGCAAGTACTAGAATATTCTTTTCGCAAGGTCTCAAATCAATTCGCCGTCTAAAGTCGTCGCCGCTGTCTTGGTAATCCGGACACGCACGATTTGTCCCAAGACTTCATCTGAAGCCTTGACGACAACATTCTGCATTTGCGGCGTATGACCGAGCAGATAACCGTCTTTTTTTGCCTTGTCTTCCAGAAGGACTTCCGTTTCTTTGCCTAAGAACGAAGCATTATACGCCGCATGCTGTTCGATCAGCAACTCCTGCAGACGTTCCAATCGCTCTGTTTTAATTTCTTCCGGCACTTGATTTTTCATCGCGGCGGCTGGCGTTCCCGGACGCGCGCTGTATTTGAATGAATAGGATTGAGCAAAAGTCACCCGACGCACCAGTTCCATCGTTTGCTCAAAGTCTTCGTCCGTTTCCTCAGGAAAACCGACAATAAAGTCCGAAGACAGCGCGATTTCGGGACAAGCCGTCCGCAACTTGGAAACGATTTTCTCATATTCCGCGCAGGTATAGCGGCGATTCATCTTTTTCAGAATACG
>JAFVEJ010000180.1 GCA_017476085.1 Alphaproteobacteria bacterium | reverse complement strand
CCGATAGAGGAAGAAGCGGAGCCGACAGAAGAGGAACTCCCGATAGAGGAAGAAGCGGAACAGGCAGAAGAGGAGCTTCCGATAGAGGAAGAAGCGGAGCCGACAGAAGAGGAACTCCCGATAGAGGAAGAAGCGGAACCCGCAGAAGAAGAACTCCCGATAGAGGAAGAAGCGGAACCGGCAGAAGAGGAGCTTCCGATAGAGGAAGAAGCGGAACCGTCGGAAGAGGAACTCCCGATTAAAGAAAAAAATATTTCTCATGAAAATCAGGAAAACGCTTCAATTTCGGTAATAAATGCTTCGATGCCGGCAGAAACGTCAGACATTCGTTCACTGCTTCGTTTCGAAGGTTTTGCTGATGAAAAACCGCTGAAAGAAATATTGGTTTCTTCCGTTCCGTTCGTTTTCGGGGCGGCTGTTCGTTTTCGGCCGAATGCTGAAGCCGGAGAGCCTCTTGTACCTGCGGATAATGTCGTTGTTTCTGTGTTGAAAGAAAAGGATGATCCTTATTTCAAAGGATAATGTTGCTTTTTAGGAGTAAAACATAATATATAATATTTGATAAGGATTCTATAACGCGGAAAAGAAAATGGCTGAAAAAGAAATACCGGAAGCTTTATCATCGCTGTTTGAAGCTGTTCTGTCGTATCAGGATACGCTGGAAGGTCTTGCGCGCGTTCGTTCGACGGCACAGTAAATGTTCGGGGACAACTGGCGCGCGCAGTTGCCCGGCATTTTGACCGATTGCCCCGATAATATCCAACAACAGGTGAAGACGAATATTGATCGGGCTTTAACATATGAAAAGGCGGGTTCAGTCTGGACGGAAGTTTCCCGTATGCTGGATCCCAGGCGACAAATAGATGCCGCACAGGTCAAGGCTCAAATTCCGGAAATGCAGCAATGGCTTTCCATTTTTGGAAAAGCCGGTCAGGATTTAATTGCCAAGCTTCAGGAAAAAATAGCTCAGACGGAAGCAAATCCTTCGACAGGCGGTTCCGTAACGGCAAACGCTTACGGATTGACGGTTGAACAATTATGGAATTTTGATCATTTTATGCGCTTGAAGACATATTATGATCAAACTATTTCCCGAACCAGCGCCAGATGCGTTCATTTGGGGGGATTGGAGCTCAGTCAATATCCGTATTTCGGGTATATTCTTGATTTATTGGATGAAATTCTGACATTCGGTATGGAAATCATCACTCCGCCGTATGCGCAAATTGTGCGGGATCGTTATAAAGGCGGCGAAGCGGCGTTGAAAAAAGTTTTGATGGAGTACAAGGCGGAATTTGACAGCAATGCGCCGCCTGAAATGTTGGAAGACGAAGAAACAATGGACGATATCAAAGATCGTTTGGGATCGTTGGCTGATAAAAACGAAGTGGAAGAAGATATCGGTCCGGCTCCGGACGGATTTGAGGCGGCGGAAGAACAGGAAGAACCCGTCGTTCAACAGCAGACGCGGCCCGCTGCCGTACAGGTAAAACAACCGGCGAAGATGCCGCAGAAGATGCCCGTTAAGGCTCCGGTACAAGCTAAAATGCCTGTTAAACGTCCGGTTCCGGCAGGCTAAAATATTAGGGATGGCAGACGAATGTTTTTTAAAAGAATCAAAAAATATCTTTTATCCGCTGTAATTTTGGGAAGCGGAGCGTTTTTGGTTTCCTGCGGCAATGATATTCGTGCCGGCCGGCCGATGGTTCAAATGGTTCGTCCGACGGCTTTGCCGACAGAGCCCAGAACGACTCGGTCCGCGGAAATGGTCAGTTTGGAATCGCCTATGCGCTGCACGGTTCATGAAACACAGCAAAATATTATGACGGTCATTCCCTTTAAACAGGAGGCTTTCAGACTGGAACGCGCGCAAAAAAGCGATCCTTTGCCGCGTTATGAAGTGACGGGCTTTTCTTTTGACGGTCAAACGGCGGAACGCGTTTTTTACAAGTTGTTGAGCGAAGCAAAAATTAAGGTGGTCGGAGAAGGCGGGCCTTTCCCCGAATTGGCGGCGGAAAATATTACGGGCGAATTGTCCGAAGTGATGGATATGATCGCAAATGCGGCCGATGTTTATTATCGCTACAATGATCAGCAAAAGGTTTTAATTGTCAGCCGGGAAGTGGGGTGGAATTTATATATTCCCGATAAACGCGAAGTGATGATCGCCGTTTTGGATTCCCTGCGCGGTGCGGGAATGCATGATTTGGTTGTCAACTGGGAAGAAAACGTTATTTCTTTCACGGGAGACAAGAAAATCGAGGATAAGGTAAAAAAGCTGATAGAATTATTTGATACCGAACCTAAGCTGATCGTATTCAATGCGCAGATTTTGCGGGTTAAGCCCTATGGTGCGACAAAAGAAATTGTATGGCAGGAATTGGTTGATATTTTCGGTGCGGACAGAATTAAGTTTATGTTAAAAGGCGTTTTAGGCCGCGCTTTGGTGACGGACTATGACATTAATCCGAAAAGTCTCAAAAATTTCCTGAATGCCCGCGGGTCTGTGACACAAGTGTCGGAAGGGATGTTTATTGCCGCCAATAAATGGCGCGCGCGTTTTGATGTCGGCCGGTGCGGTTATATGTCTATGCCGGAAGCGCAGCTGTCCATTATGACCCAAACGGAGCTGTATGGCGAACGGCGAATGAATACGGAAATAACTTTGGATTCCGATCAAGGGGAAGTGACCGCTTTTACGGCGAAAAGTCGATTGGGAGACAATATCGTTCTGATCGGAATACCGTCGGCGTCGTTCAGTGATTCATTGAACGGATATGAAACTGTGGTCATTTTAACTCCCAGTGTTATCAAATTGATTAAAGAGTTTAATTAGGAGGAATCGATGTCAGAACAACAGCAGCGTCCGCCTTATCCGCCGGCTCCGCCATATCCTCAGCAGGCAGGGGCGCCGCAGCCGCCGCGTCCGGCAGGCGTGCCGCCTTATCCGGCCGGTATGAAAATGCCCGTCGGTATGAAAATGCCGCCGCGTCCGATGGGATATCCTATGCCCGCCGGTGTGAAAATGCCGCCGCGTCCGGCAGGCATGCCGCCGATGGGAATGCCTCCGCCGGGAGGAGTGGGGATGCCGCCTCATACTTTTCCGGCGGCTGAACCGATGCCGCCAGTTCCTTCTGATGAAAATTTTGAGGAGGAATGGGGCGAAGAAGACGCGTCTCAGCCGGAAGTCGATGAAAACGGTTTCATTGATGATTTGGAAGAAGATGTTCCCGAACCGGAGGAAGAGGAAACAGAAGCGGAAGAAGAAAATCCGTATGAGCATAATATGGCATCGGATTTGGGGCTGCCTCCGGCGTTCGTGAAGACGAAGGTTTTGCTGCCGCTGTTTTTCTTGTTGTTTGTTTTCGGTGGAATCGCAGGCTTCTTTGGAGGAACGTTGCAAAATAAATCCGAAGGTGAGCTGCCGGGGGTTGTCAATAACGCCGAGATTCCCAAAGGACGTCCGCGCTGCGGAATCGCACAGAAGGGGCAAGGCTGCGTTTTATACATAATGAACGCTCAGCGCCGGGAAGTTGAAGGCAAAGAATTTTTTGGTATGGCCGCAGATATTTTGGGTGTTCCGAAATTTCAAATTGAAACGGCGAACATACGTTATGCAATAGTGCGGATTCCGCCGGGATATATCGCGCTGCTGAATGTGCCGCCTGTACAATAATTTTCAGGCTTTATATCAAATATTTGCGAAAAAAGATAAGATTTTAGGGGGCTCTGAGGATTTGGCGGCCCCCTAACTATATAAAAAACAAATAATTTTTGTGTTTTTTCGGAAGAGTGTGTTTTTTGTCAAAAAAAATTGAAAAATTGTCGAAAAAGTATTTGCAAAAAGTAAAAAAGTAGGTGTAATATGTTTTTAACAGACTTGGGAAACAGAGTCTTACAGCAAGGGAGTATTAAGTGATGGCATTACTTTGGAAGGATTATTGCGATATCGCAGATGCTTTGAATGAGGCTTATCCTGATAAGGCTTTGACCGACATGAAAGATGAGGAATTGATTCGTCTAGTGAAGTCTCTGCCGGATTTTGATGATGCCGGCGAACCGGACGAAACGGTTTTGAGCGCGATTTGGAATCGTTGGGTTTATGTCGCTTATCCCGAAGATTAATAATTTTTTTGATTGATGAAAGGTGTAGTTATGGCTGAAAAAAGAACAGAGTTCGAATCCCTCGGCGGTAATAACTTGGACGGCATCGGCGGAAATGCCAAAAAAATTACATATACCGCCGAAGACGGAAGCAAGAGATCGATTCAAATCGACTGCGGTATGAAATTTTCCGACAAAGCCGTAACCGGCGTGGATAATTATATCGCTCCGCTGGAATGTGACGATTTGCTGATTACGCATGCGCATGCCGACCATATTGCCGGGATTATTCATCATATCCAGATGAATCCCGATCGTCCGCTGAACATTTATGCCGATCAGTTTACGCATCATTTTATGGTGGCCGAAATGACCAAACAGGGCTTGCCCTTGGATAATATGCCGACTTTCCATGATGTGAAGGACGGCGAAAAATTCAAGGTCAACGGCTTTGAAGTCGAACCTGTTCCCGTGACGCACTCCGCGCCCGGCGCTATTGCTTTTGTTGTTGAATCTCCGGATGGCACGCGCCTGATGGATATGGGCGATTTCAAAACAACGCCGGCCGAATTGGGCAAAGGCTGGGAAGACGAACGTATGGCGGGCGTTTTTGCCAAAGGCATAGACGTTTGCTTCTGCGACTCCACTTCCACAACCTCTAAGGAGGTAACTCCGTCCTATGAAGCCGTTACCAAAGGTTTCAAGAAAATTCTGTATGAAAACCCCAATGCGCAGATGATGGTCGGCACGATTGCCCGTTCCGCTCAGCAGATGATGGCTGACGTGATCGCGGTTGCCGAATATGCGAAGGAAACCGGCACGAAGCCTCGTACGTTCATTTTGGACGGCGCTTCTTTGGTTCAGGTCAACAATGCGCTGAACAAGTCCGGCATGAGCATGTCTAAAGCCTGCAAGGAACGCACCGGCGTTGATGTCAAGATAATTGACGCGAAGTCTCCGGAAGCCAAATCCATTCCGCCGCAGGAACGCATTTATATGGTAACGGGAACGCAGGGCGAAGAAATGGCTGCTATGGCTCGTGTTTCCCGCGGTGAAAACAGGAATATCCGCCCGTCCAAATCCTGCCCGAATTTGTGCGTCAACCAGCAGGCTGTTATTCCCTCCGGCAACAATCAGGAAGTCGTTGATGAAATGATGGCTGCGCTGAGAGCTCAGGGTTGGAAGACAATGATTCCCGAACGCGGCGCTCCGTTTGTAGACGGTGAAACATACTATGTTTCCGGTCATGGCCGTGCCGGTGATATGGAAAAGGTTGCCGATATCGCTGCTAAAAATCAGCCGACAGGCCGTCCCTGCACATTCATCGGTATTCACGGAAATGAAGAACAGACTCACGCTACGGAAGCAATCTTTGAAGCCAAAGGCGAAAAAGTCGAACACATCACCAATGCGCAGAAAGTTGTTGTGTCAAAAGGTGAAGTTCAGGTTTCCCCGACTATCGGCAAAGCCAGCCGTATTGCGGTTATTGACCAGAACGACGACTTTATGAATCCTGATTTTCGCTATATCAAAGAAGCTTTCAACCCCGTTTCCAAAAAGTGGGAAAAGGTTACGGAAGTCGAATATGAAAAGATCCTTGTTTCCAAGAAAGACCGTGAAAAGAACGGTAAAGGAGGCAAAGGCGGAAAAGACAACCGCGGTCATGGCGGCAAGAAGCATGGCCATAAGGGACATCGCGATATGTCTCCGGTGCTGATGCAGAAAATGCAAAGAACGCACTAAGAGCTGAATTAAATTAAAGAGAGCGCCGTATGGCGCTCTTTTTGTATTCGGAAGATATGTCTTAATTTTTTTATTTCTCTGATCAAAATATTATGTTTTCTCCTCTTGACAAAAGCATTCGGGATTCCTATTTTGTTAGCACTCGGAGGGTTGGAGTGCTAAACACTGCATCCTCGAAGAAGGTTTAAAGGACTTTTGATTTTTATTACTAGAGGGTTGTTTACCATGAAATTCAAACCGTTATTTGATCGCGTTTTGGTTAAACGCATGGCGGAAGACACAAAAACCGCCGGCGGAATCATCATTCCGGATACGGCAAAAGAAAAGCCGTCTAAAGGCGAGGTTGTCGCAGTCGGGACGGGTGACCGCAATGAACAGGGCGTAACGATTCCCATGACCGTTAAAGTCGGCGATAAAGTTCTGTTCGGAAAATGGTCGGGTACCGAAGTGAAAATTGACGGTGAAGAACTGTTGATTATCAAAGAAGCCGACGTTCTGGGAATTTTGGAATAATTCCGGTTGTTTGAATTAAGGTTTGTTTTAAAGGAAGGTTTTTAAAATGTCTGCTAAAGAAGTCAAATTTTCCACAGATGCCCGTAACGCAATGCTGCGCGGCGTTGATGTTCTGGCCGATACGGTAAAGGTTACTTTAGGACCGAAAGGCCGCAACGTTGTTTTGTCAAAGTCTTTCGGTGCGCCGCGCATTACGAAAGACGGCGTTTCCGTTGCCAAGGAAATCGAATTGGCAAACAAGTTTGAAAATATGGGCGCCCAGATGGTTAAAGAGGCCGCTTCCAAAACAGCTGACGTTGCCGGCGACGGTACGACGTCCGCTACGGTTTTGGCTCAGGCGATTGTCCGCGAAGGCTGCAAAGCCGTTGCCGCCGGTATGAATCCGATGGATTTGCGCCGCGGTATTGATATGGCTGTTGCGGCTGTTGTTGAAGATGTTAAATCCCGTTCCCGCAAAGTGTCCACTTCGGCCGAGGTTGCTCAGGTCGGCACGATTTCCGCGAACGGCGATGCTTCTATCGGCGAATATCTGGCAAACGCGATGGACAAAGTCGGCAATGAAGGCGTGATCACGGTTGAAGACGCCAAAGGCTTGAACACTGAACTGGAAGTTGTTGAAGGAATGCAGTTTGACCGCGGTTATTTGTCCCCGTATTTTGTGACGAATGCGGAAAAGATGACCTGCGAGTTGGAAAATCCGTACATTCTGATTCACGAAGCGAAACTGTCCAACCTGCAATCTATGTTGCCGGTGTTGGAAGCCGTTGTTCAATCCGGCCGTCCGTTGCTGATCATTGCGGAAGACGTTGAAGGCGAAGCTTTGGCCACATTGGTTGTCAACAAACTGCGCGGCGGTTTGAAAGTCGCGGCGGTTAAGGCTCCGGGCTTCGGCGATCGCCGCAAAGCGATGCTGCAGGATATTGCCATTCTGACAAAGGGTCAGGTCATTTCCGCCGATTTGGGTATCAAGTTGGAAGAAGTAACGCTGGATATGTTGGGAACGGCAAAGAAAGTTTCTATCACGAAAGACAACACGACAATCGTTGACGGTTCCGGTGAAAAAGAAGAAATCGCGGCTCGCTGCGCTCAGATCAAGAAGCAGCTCGAAACGACTTCTTCCGAATACGATAAGGAAAAACTGCAGGAACGTTTGGCCAAGTTGTCCGGCGGTGTTGCCGTGATCAAAGTCGGCGGCGCTTCTGAAGTCGAAGTGAAAGAAAAGAAAGATCGTGTTGACGATGCTCTGCATGCAACGCGTGCGGCCGTTGAAGAAGGTGTTGTCACCGGCGGCGGTACGGCGTTGTTGTATGCCGTAAAGAGCTTGGATGCTTTGAAGCCGGCGAACGATGATCAGCGTGTCGGCATTGATATTATTCGCCGCGCTTTGCAGGCTCCTGTTCGTCAGATCGCAGCCAATGCGGGCGAAGACGGCGCCGTGATCGCCGGCAAATTGCTGGAAGGCGAAAAGACGAATATTGGTTTCGATGCGCAGACCGGCAAGTATGTCGATATGTTTGAAGCCGGCATTATCGACCCGACAAAAGTCGTCCGCACGTCTTTGGAAAGTGCGGCTTCCATCGCCGGATTGCTGATCACGACCGAAGCTATGGTTGCTGATAAGCCGGAAGAAAAATGCGCCTGCCATGGCGGTGCCGACGCCGGAATGGGCGGTATGGGTGGAATGGGCGGTATGGGCGGTTTCTAATCGTCTGCCGTGTTTCGCACAAATTAAAAGAGCCTCTGCGGAGGCTCTTTTCTATTTTGAGAAAAACGTTTATTAAATAACGCCGTCTTTTTTCAATTCGTCTATTTGCGGATCAGTCATTCCCAATTTGCGCAAAATATCCGTTGTGTCTTGTCCCAACACAGGGGCGGCCGGCCGGGATGTTTGGTTCGGCAGAGAAGTCATTTTAATCGGTGTGGCCATTAATCTGATCTCCGCCAATTCAGGAGCTTCCGATTTGATCATCATTTGTCTGGCGATGACCTGCGGGTCTTGGCAGACTTCTTCCAAATTTTGGATTAAAGAAACGGGAACGGAATTTTCTTCCAATAATTTAACCCATTCTTTCGCTGTTTTGGTGCTGAATTCTTTTTGCAGGATGGTACTTAATTCATCTCTGTTTTTGTGTCGTGCGGCTAGGGATGAAAATCTCGGATCCGCATAGATTTCAGGATGACCGAGAAGATCGCACAGTCGTTGAAACATGGTATCTCCGATCGCGGCGATCACAAAAGGACGGTCCGAAGCATTGAAAGATTGAAACGGTGCTTCCGTCGGATGTCGGCAGCCGACCGGTTTCGGAGGAACTTTGGTCGCCTGATAGCGCATCATCGAGCTTTCCAGCAAAGAAACCTGACAATCCAGCATGGAAATATCGATTTGCTGACCTTCATTTGTTTTTTCACGCTGATAAAGGGCGGTCGTAATGGCTGTTACGGCAAAAACGCCGGCGACCATATCGCTGAAAGATATGCCGATCATCATCGGATCGCCGTCGGGATAGCCGGTCAAACTCATTATTCCGCCGCGCGCCTGCGTTAAAATATCGTAAGCCGGTCTGAGCGCATCCGGTCCTGTTTGGCCGAATCCGGAAATGGAAGCGTAAATTAAACGCGGATTAATTTCTTTGACATGTTCATAATCCAGTCCGAACTTTTTCATAATTCCGGGACGGAAATTTTCAACAAGAACATCGGCTTCCGCAATTAATTTTTTCAGGATTTCAATAGCTTTCGGGTTTTTCAAATTTAAAGTCAGGCTTTTTTTGCCGCCATTGGTAAATTCGAAATAAAGGCTTCTGTCTCCGATGTACGGTTGGAATAAACGGGAATCGTCCCCCCAAGCCGGATTTTCTATTTTTAAAACTTCGGCTCCCAGATCAAACAGCGTCTGCGCGCAATAAGGGCCGGATAAAACACGGGTTAAATCTAAAACTTTAATTCCGGCAAGTGGTTTTGTCGTCGTCATTTATATCCTCTTATTTTTTTCAAATCTGAAAAGATCAGTTTTTGCGAATGAAGGGAATAGGCGCGGCCGCCGGGTGCGGGTTGCGCAGCATATCAATCAAATTAATGATTGTTTGGCGGATTTTTCGGCGATCAACCACCATATCGACCATTCCATGTTCCATTAAATACTCGGCTTTTTGGAAACCTTCGGGCAAACTGGTACGGATGGTTTGTTCAATAACCCGGGCGCCGGCGAAACCGATCAATGCGCCGGGTTCGGCGATCGCGATGTCGCCCAACATCGCAAAAGAAGCGGAAACGCCCCCCATTGTCGGATCGGTTAAGATGACAAAATAGGGCAATCCTTTTTCTTTTAAGCGACGGACGGCCATGGTGGTTCTGGCCATTTGCATTAAAGACAGAATGCCTTCCTGCATTCTTGCGCCGCCGGAAGCGGGAATCATAATTAACGCTGCATCTTGCAGCAAAGCCAGTTCCACGGCGGCGATAATGCTTTCGCCGACAGCCGTTCCCATAGAGCCGCCCATAAAATCAAAATTCAAAATACCGGCAACAACATTCATGCCGCCCATTTTTCCGGAAGCAACCAGAATAGCATCCTTTTGTTTAGTTTTTTTTCGCGCGTCTTTCAGACGGTCGGTATAATCTTTTAAATCGGAAAAATTTAAAGGGTCTTCTTTGACTTCAGGCAGTTCAATTAAGGTGTAAACACCGTCGTCGAACATCATTCCCAGCCGTTTTTCCGGATCCAACCGCATATGATGGCTGCACTGCGGACAAATTCGGAAATTCTGTTCCAGTTCTCTATGATAAATCATAGCGCCGCATGACGGGCATTTTTCCCATAAATTATCCGGAATCTCTTTTGTGCCGACTAAACTTTGCAGCTTAGGACGCACATAACTCGTCAACCAGTTCATAGAAGCTCCTGTTTCAAATCAGTTACCGGACATTCTTTTAGCAGAAACCGAAATGGAAAGCGACCAAAAAAGTTTAATTGTTCTTTTCTGCTTCCAATTCGGCGATCTTCTGTGTCAGTTCTTTGATTTTTTTTGCCTGAAGATAACGTTCGTTTCTGACCGGAACAGACAAAAGCCAGCTGTAAAACCCGCCAAATATAAAAAAGAGCAGGGCAAAAGCCAAAACGATAAAGCTGACCGGCAAGCTGATTTCAAATGGAAACGGCCATAAAGTCAGCGGAAAAATCTGTTTGTTCGAGACAGCAAAAGATATCGTAAAAAACAGCACGATACAGCTGAAAATGAAATGAATGATTTTCAAAGGTTTTGTCCTTACGCTTCAGTATTCAGCCGGTCTTTTAATTTTTTGCCGGCTTTGAAAAACGGAACGTTTTTAGCTTCAACGCTTACTTTTTCTCCTGTTCTGGGATTGCGTCCGGCGCGTGCTTTTCTGGTGCGGACGGAAAATACGCCAAAGCCGCGCAATTCAACACGGTGCCCTTTTGACAGGGCGGCGGAAATTTCATTAAAAATGGTTGAAACAATTTTTTCGGCGTCACTTTGGTACAGATGAGGATTTATTTCGGCAATACGCGCGATCAGTTCAGATTTTGACATTATTAACCCCTGCTGATGAAAAATAATCGTCCTTCATGATGCCAAAGCTGAAACAAACCGTCAATGTAAATTCAAATTTTTTCACATTCGGGCGTTAAATTATTGTTTTTTTTACCAGTATAATTTATAAAATTTTTTAAGACAGTCTGTATTTGTAGGGGAACGTAAGTGAGTGGCGATCAGGTTTGGGAAATATTGGCTTTTTTAGCCGCCGTTGTTATTTTTATTCCTATTTTTTACCGGTTGAAGGTTAATCCTTTGCTGGCATTTATCGTTGCCGGCGTCGTTTTGGGGCCTCACGGTCTGAAAATGATCAAAGATACGGACGTTACCGAAAATATCGGAGAAGTCGGCTTGTTGTTTTTGATGTTTACGATCGGATTGGATTTGTCCTTCCATCGTTTCAAGGCGATGCGCCTGTATATTTTCGGGTTTGTCTGTCTGCAGCTGTTCGTTACGGCGGCAGTGCTGGGCGGAGCCGCTTATTTCATGCACAGAACGCTGAATGAAGCGATTATTATCGGCTTTGCTTTGGCAATGTCCTCGACGGCCATTGCGCTGCGTTTGATGCAGGAACTCGGGGAACTGCATACTGGCGCGGGCCGTGCAACGGTCGGAATTTTGCTGATGCAGGATTTGGCCGTGATTCCGATTATGGTGTTATTGCCGCGTATGGCGCAGACGGATGCCACCGCAATCGGTAATTTGGGGCAAGCGTTCACGCAAGCGGTCGGCGCGGTTACGTTGATTATGGTTGTCGGCCGTATGTTGGTTAAACCGTTGTTCAGAATCGTTGTTTCGACGAAAAACACGGAAGCTTTTACCGCGGTTGTTTTCTTTACGTTTTTGGCAACGGCTTGGGCGACGAATATGGCCGGGCTGTCAATTTCTTTAGGCGCTTTTTTGGCAGGTATGCTGATCGCCGAAACGGATTTCGGTCATGAAGTCGAAGCGGAGATAGCTTCTTTCAGCGGGATGCTTTTGGGGATTTTCTTCTTATCTGTCGGTATGATGATTGATATCCACTATGCCTGGAAGCATATCATACAAATCGCATTGCTGACGATCGGCGTTATGTCAGCTAAATTCGGGGTTTTATATCTGATTGAACGCCGTATGAAAGTGGCTCATAACGGTTCGATGACCTCTTCTGTTTTGTTGTGTCAGGCCGGGGCGGTCGG
>JAFVEJ010000179.1 GCA_017476085.1 Alphaproteobacteria bacterium | reverse complement strand
TTTTCAGACATAAAAAATCCCCATAGCTCGGGATTTGTCAAGCTATGTGGATTTCTTCAATTCGGCAGCCACATCGCAGCCGCCGAAAAAGTAACTCAGGACGTGTTTTTTCAACCTTGTTCGGGCAGCGGTCAAAGGCCACGGAAAATGCGTGCGTTAAGTGTGGCATCGTTTATCATAATAGCTTTACCGCTCGCACGCGAAACGCACGTCTATCCGGGCAAAATATTTTAAAAAGAATTGCGATTCTGCGTTTTTATCAAGAAAACATCTTGACAAACACACGTGTCTGTGTTATTATATTTTCTGCAAGTGACACGCGTTCATTTGCAGCGGCATTATATTTAGGGGTATAGCTCAGTTGGTAGAGCAGCGGTCTCCAAACGTGAACGCCGCAATAAATATCCGCATAAATACTGAATTCTCAAGGCTTGGAACATCTGTTTCAAGCCTTTTTTCGTGTTTTCAGTTTTGCAAGGCGTTAAAGTGAATTATGCAAAATCGAGGTTATAACTTGCAAAAAATCTCGGAAGATCATCAAAAGACCAGCAATTTTTTGCGGGTTTTGGAAGGGCTTTTTTAGGTTTTGAAAAAGTCTGCATATGAATTATAAAGCTGTTTTATTCGCCGTTAAAATATCGGCACTGCTTTGCAGCATATCGATTTTCATCCTTGATTGTTGATCATAAAATCTTTAAAAATGCTGTAAATGCTGCACTCGGCAAAACTACCGGGTGCAGCATTTTCGTTTTTGTTCTGTAAAGTTTTCAAAATCTACCGTCAGCATTTTCAGCACGACAGAAAACAGCGTTTTCTTTGTTTCATGCGGCGCAAATTTTGAACAAATTTTACTCAAAAATAAAATTCTTGATCTTTCGAGTAAACTGTAAATTATTAACCCCTGTTATGAAGTGACTTTTGTCAATACATCAAAGTCACTAAAAGTGTAATGATAAAATTGTAAGAAATAAACTGATAAAACAAATCGATTCAAATCATCTTGCCGCGCAGCGTAGTAGCAGAGCTGTGGAAATGTGGGAAACCGGAATCAGTGTTTTCAATGTCAGCACAGGATTGGACGGTTTTCCACGTTTCCACGGCATTCGCCGTAGTTATTCGTCATCAACCCCCATATAAAGCAAGCCAGCTCCCTTGCAATGGCAGTCTTCGCAACGTTCCGATTGGAATGCAGAGCTATCCTTACGTATTTCCTTTTTAGTCTTTCGACGCATTTATCAGCATACGCGATAATTTTCGGCTCCATTCCCGCCTGACGTTTTTTCAGCGCAGCGGATTTCTTTCCAATCTGTCCTTTTGTATAGCTCCACGTTTTGCAAGTCAGGGGTCACTTCATATTATCTAAAAATGCAATGTCGTGCAGAAATGCGAAAGATTTATGACATGAAGATTGCGCGCTTATGTGCAGCCGGGAACGATTAGAGGTTCCCTTATTTAGATTTATGCTGTTGTTTTTTATGCTTGGACGGTTTGTTAATGGTATCAAGCGTTTTTCCGAAAACGAAAAACCGGTCGTACAAGTATTCCAGCACCAGATTGCACGCCATATTCAAAATCGTGACAAGTATATCGTTCCATCCGCAGCTCTCCGCCAAAAAGTTTCCCAAAATAGTGGAGAGCGGCGTGAACACCGCGTAAAAGAGCGCAACCTTCAGCATGGCAACCGGCACGTTTCCGGCGGAACGGAATGTGAACCGTCTGTTTAATGTAAAATTCCAAAGAACAGACAGGACAAGCGCAATCAGATATTTCGGCCAGTAAGGCCATGGCGTAAAGCCGTCAAGCAGCGCAAACGCGGCAAACTCAATCACCCCGGCGGAAACCGAGAAAAGCGCGAATTTAATCCCACGGGATATTTCCTTCCGATTTTTCAAATTGACGTCCCTCCGTGTTCAGGTGTTCAAGTCCTTAAAGCCGGCAGCATTCGACTTGTATAGCTTTTTGAAAACGCGGTAATTGCGCTCATACACCTCTTTGTTTGCAGGATTCGGATGATAGGAGCGGTTTGGCTGAATCAGCTGTTGAGAGAGCTCGAGCACATCCGTCTTTTTGATGCCGGCCGCAACCACCAGAGCGGTGCCGATCGCGCCGACCTCCTGCGCGTTGCCGACGGTTTCAATCGTGCGGCAGGTAATATCCGCCAACATTTGGCAGGTAACGGGCGACAGGGAACCGCCGCCGACAAAACGTATGGTATCAGAGGTTTTTACCTTTTTCGCTTCACATTCGAGCAGCCACCGCAGATGATAGCAAATACCCTCCAGAACCGCGCGTATGAGTTCCCGCTTTCCTGTTTCAAGCTTGATGTTAAAAAACAGACCCGCCGCCTTGGAATCCTCAAACGGACAGCGGTTGCCGTGAAGCCACGGCGTAAAAATAACGCCGTTCGCGCCTGCCGGAACCTTGCTGACCTCGGAAGAAAGGTAGTCGTAAAGGC
>JAFVEJ010000016.1 GCA_017476085.1 Alphaproteobacteria bacterium | reverse complement strand
TCAAATCCGTTTGGCGTCTGGAGGCGGTTTCAGCCGATTACACACCTTCCCGCCAGCAATTTGAAGCCAAATTAAGCTTCAATGTTGATTCCGAAAAAAAACAGAACCTGAGTTTTGTCGGCAAAGTCAAAGTGTTTACGCAAGTTCCCGTTGCCGCTCAGGATTTAAGAGCAGGACAAATTATCACAGCAGACGATATCCTGACCAAACGGATGGCGCAGGAAACCGGTTCCCGCGCTGCGGAGCAAATCAAAGCGGAAGATCTGATCGGCAAAGAAGTCAAACGTTTGATCAGATCGGGACAAACAATCCAGGCAAACGATGTGCGCACACAAGTTATGGTTGCCAAGGGAAAAATCGTCACACTGACTTTTACCAAAGGCGGAATTATGCTCAGCGCACAAGGAAAGGCGCTTGAAAACGGCGGATTGGGCGACACCGTCCGCGTGATGAATCTTCAAAGCAAATCCGTTGTCCAGGGAACGGTCACCGGTCCCGAAACAGTTTCCATTAAAACCGTCGGCAACAGCCGCAAGGGAGGAAAATTATGATGAAAACAACATTCAAACAAATGGCGAAAACTTCTTTAATCGCCGCGATTGTTTTCAACACGGCAGGATGTGCCTATTTCGGCCGTTTGGCTGACGTTGGCAAAGAACCCGAATTGTCGAAAATCGAAAACCCGACAAAAGAAAAAGGATACACGCCGATCGATATGCCGATGCCGGAACCGCAGACGCCTTACACCAACACAAATTCTTTGTGGCGTCCCGGATCCAAAGGTTTTTTCAAAGATCAGCGCGCGGCGCAGGTCGGAGACATTCTGACCGTCCAGGTCGTTATTTCCGATAAAGCTTTGCTGGAAAACAAATCCGAACAAAAGCGCGGAGACGATAAAGACAGCGTCAGCATCGGCGCTTTGGCGGGATTGGAAAAATACGCCGGGAAAATTTTGCCTAACGGCGTGGACGTTTCCAATTTATTCAATATTTCCAGCAGCCGCGACATCACCGGCGACGGTTCCATTGACCGAAAAGAAAAAATCGACGTCACAATGGCCGCCGTCGTCACACAAATTCTGCCGAACGGCAATCTGGTCATTTCCGGCAAACAGGAAGTCCGCGTCAATTATGAAATGCGCCAGCTGCATATTACCGGCATTATCCGCCGCGAAGATATTTCAACGCTGAACACGATTAAATCTGAAAAAATTGCCGAACTGCGCGTAGCTTACGGCGGCAAAGGAACAATCAGCGATGTTCAGCAGCCGCGCATAGGACGGCAAGTGCTTGATATAATCAGTCCGTTCTAGGCTTTTACCGTTTCGGGAAAGAACTTTTCTCCCCTTTCTTTCCCGAAATATGTTATCATTTTTTACAACCTCACCTGAAAGGAGACTCTTCAATGACAGAAAAACTCACATTGCCTCAGGAAGACGCTTTGGCGTTATTGCGTTCCGCCACGAACATTTCTCATGCCCGTCAAAATCAGGATAAAGCCGAACTAACGCTGGCTTTGGATGAAAATCTGCAGTTATGGACGGCCATTCAGACCTTGGTTTCCCGCAATGATCATCCTTTAAGCGACGCGGCCAAAACAAATTTAATCAAATTGGCCAATTTTGTTGTTGCCAAGACTCTTCAGGACGGCTGCGACGCTGCCGAAGAAACATTGGATACATTAGAAAATATGAATCTGCAAATCGCAGAAGGTTTATTGGAACATCAGCTGCCTTTAGATTAAAATGTTTCATTAATTCTTTAATAAAAAACACAACAGCCCCTTTTGTTAAACATAAGGGGCTTTTTTGTTGCCGTTTTCAAAGAATCTGCTTGCAATTCATTTTGAATCATCTATCCTTTTGGCTAGGTGTAATTGGCGTTCCGTCTTTATACCAGCGTCTTAGCGGACGCGGAGTTGTGAAAGGCTCTTTGATCCTATACGGCGCAGATATGCGTCGTCAGTCGTTTTGCTTATGGCAAAAACGAAAAATATCCCCGAACTCTTATCAAGAGGTCGGGGAGATTTTGATGTATGTTCAGGAATGTTTTGCCTTGATCTCAATACAAGAAACATTCTAAAGATCAAAATATCATCTTTATAGGATATGATCTTTCAACTCCCCGGCCGCCTTTATGGCGGTTTTTTATTAACTGTTTGAAGGAGTTGTTATGAAAAAATTAATCACGGCTTTATGCCTTACTTCCGTTTTGAGCGCCTGCGGAACGACCGGCGACGGTCCCGCCCGCATGCTTTCCGCCGTTAAAGGAAATGATTATCCCGCCGCCTTGAAGGTAACACTGGAAGAAAAATTCTATGAATCCGAAGCCAATCAACTGTTGAAAGCGTTGGACATAGGCTCAATGAAATACTTGAACAAAGATTATGCCGGCGCGTTAGCCGCTTTTGAACAGGCAAAAAAAATCAGCCTTGACAAGCGTACGGCCAGCATATCCAAAGGAGCGGCGGC
>JAFVEJ010000178.1 GCA_017476085.1 Alphaproteobacteria bacterium | reverse complement strand
CTGTTAAAATCTTTTTTTCGGATATAACCTTATGTCTTAAGTTATAATTGATCGTCTAAGCAATCTCTGTTAAAATAGTAATTTGTATGCGGCTAGTCCTTTTTATGTTATAATTGATCGTCTAAGCAATCTCTGTTAAAATAATGATTGCGGATTCGGCGGCGTTGATTATGTTATAATTGATCGTCTAAGCAATCTCTGTTAAAATAGGCATCGGAAAAGGCTTTGAAAACAAACAATTTTCAAAGCCTTTTCTATCAAAACAGCATCAGCTGCGCTGTTTCTTCCCGTTCTTCTTCCTCATTCAAAGCCAAAAATTTCCCTAAAAAATTTTCCGTCATCAAATATTGCTTATCAGTTACATACAAAAAAGAAACGGAACTGTTTTCGGGAATAAACGGAACAAGTTGCTTCGCCACACGCTTTGATTCAACCAGTGACGAACACGGTTTGATATAAACGGAAAATTGTTTCATCACAAAGCCGAAATTCAGCAACGTATTTCTAAATCTGGTCGCTTTTCGGGTTTCCGTTTTCGTTCTGACAGGTATGTCGAACATACAAAACACCCACATCATCGACCACCCTGTCGGAATGTTATTCCTTTTTCTTCTGGCCATTTTTCAACATCTTATGTCGTCGCTTAATCTTTCCGAACGGAGTCAATTCTATTTTACGGGTATGATGATTGACTAAATATGATAATCCTCGATTGATTAACGTTTCCACAAACATATATTTCAATGTCTTATCTGTCGGAGAGGTCATTCTTGCATCTGTCAAATAATCTATTGATATAGCTCCATCGCCAAATTTTTTGACTCTGGCCAAACATCTGGGCCGATCCGTATAATGTTTCCATTCTTCGGGCGTATCCAATTCAATCATATCGCTTTTCTGTAACCGCCATATTGCTTTAGCCCCCTGCCGTTTCCATTCCGGCACATAGTCGGATTGATTTGCTTCAAAATTATTCATCAGCTCCCAACCAACTTTTCCAGCTTTTTCATAAAAATCAATACAGCTGTTGTTACCCGATTCATACGCGATGCCGTGTTTCGGAATTTCAATCAATGCCGACGAACATTCATAACATTTAAACGGATCTCCTTCCCAAAGCTTTTCACGTTGCAGTGTTTTCAAAACTTCAGTCAAAACCATATTTTCTGAAATCTCATATTTCTTTTTCCCGTTCTCAACCTCCGTATCTCGTTTTGCCTCCAAGGTTTGCAGGCAAGACGGATAATAATCTTCAAACAATGAAACCAGTTCCGCTTGTTTTTCTCTATTTTTCGGAAGCTCATTCCAAAGTTTTTGCTTTCTTTTCCATTCCCGTTCCGTCATATTTTCGTCTTTCCCTTTTTCAAAAATCAATGGAATCCATTCATCTTTGACAGCAGGAGAAACCTGTAATTTTTTCAAATCCGTTTTCTTTTTCAAAACATCTTTGATTTTCTTTTTATACATAATGACTTTCGAGTTTTTATCCGTCGGGTTGCTCCCTAAAACAGTGCGCCCCGTATCTTTATGCAGTTGTCCCGCCGCGGAATGATCCGGCTTGTGCGAAACAAGAACTCGTTTTAAAACGGAAATCACATTCTGTCTGAATTTTGACAACTCGGCTTTTCTGTTTTCCGCATCCATACCTGCTAAAGGTAAAGGAAATTCATTTTTGAGAATATAACCGCCCTGCTTTTCAATCCGAGCCATTTTTTGCATTAAAGAACGACTTAAACACGCAACGACTATCGCGTCCATCGCATGATGACGATGATCAATACGCGGCTTTTTCATCCATTTGGGATTCTTCTTTGTTTCATAAAAACACCACTTGCCGTCAATATCCGGTTTTTCACGTCCCTCAACAATATCTCCCGTTTCCTGATTGACATAATGCGGTTCGCACGATAAATATCGCGGCACGTCAATCCCCGACAAATCGTATTCCAACCCGTCCAAATTCCACGCCGTCCTTAATTGTGCCGTATAGCTGCCGCGCGGAGACAAAATGCGAACTTCGGAAGCATCTTCCGATGACGAACAATCCACAATCGCCCGCAAATACCGCTGTGCCATTTTTGACACATAACGCGTATCCGTCATATAGCGGGTTGTCTCATCTTCATCTCCGGCTTCTTCGAACCGTTCCCGCGCATCGGGTTCAAAACGCCATGATTTTTCTTTCAGATTGTCTCTGGCAAATTTTAAAATCGCGGCGATCTCCGCTTCCGACTTTGTTCGCTGAAAGAAATCAAACGCATATTCATCGCTCTTTTGCCGGTTATCCGTTGCCGATACTAAAACAAGATTATTAAAGGTATCCGTCCCGTGCTTGGCTTGCGGAATGATATGCTCGATTTCACAGCCGGATAAATTTTGAGAAATGTTTTGAGACGGATTATAAGCGTCTTTCCATTTTTGCTGTTTAGCCAATTTATACTTCAATATGTTTTTGGCGTTAATAAAAAGATGCCTGTTCTGAAGATAATCTCGCGCTTCATCGTTCAGATTTTTATTTTCTTTATTTTTGTTTTCAAATTCTTTTTTCTTCTTTGTCGATAAACCGACATCTCGCCCGACTTCCAAACCGATTTCATACGGTCGCCCGTAAATACGAATAATATCGTTCACAACAGCCCGAAGCTGATTCAAAATCATATGAACGGCCGGATTCGCTATCTTTCCAAATCTTTTCTCATCTTCATTCAAAGTCAGGTTGTTTTTAATCTGCGCTTCCGGCAAAGGAGCCGTATCCGTCGTTAAAATCTTTCCGTAATAGGGTAACTGCGCATATTTTCCCTGATTTTGACGAGCGATTTCTTCTTCCGCAATATAATGCGAATCCGTTTCGGAAAGCTTATCCGTTACTTCACGCTGACTTAAAACATCCGCTTTCAGTCCATCTAATATCGCTTGGGTTGCAGTCATACCCAACATTGCGCGCCCTTTAGGCAATTTTGTCAGCAATTCGCCGATTTTCTTTTCATCATCAACGCCTAATTTTGATTTTAAAATAGAAATCAGCTCTTCTTCATTGTATAACCTGCCGCTTTTATCGTCGGGATTTCGAGGATCGGCTAAAAACTCGATAAAATCGCATAACTGTCTTTCTGAAATTGAAGAAAAGTATGGAATCGTTTTAAATATATCCGTTGAATATAAATAAGCTTTAATCGGCGCGCCTTTGTCATCGTCAATACTGATCTTCTGATCCGCAGGCAAATGGAGCAAATCCTTAATAACTTTCTTTCCCGCATTTTGTCCGCGTATCAACTCGGCAACAACCAGGTCCCGCTCTTTCAAAGTCAGCCGACGCTTATCTTTTGCCGTCAACACCCTGATATTGTTCACACTTTCATAAATACGCCGATACTCCGAAAAAGGATGTGCTTTCAGCAGACGGTCTTCATTATTGAAATAAACGCATTTCCCGATTGCATACGGAAAGGCGGGACGTTCAAAAAATAAAATGGAATAAACTTTTTCCTTTAATCCGTCCGTATTCATCACCGGATAAAATCTGGCTTGAGAAGCCCAAATTTGATTAAATTCGTCTTTAACCAGATATCGTGGAATGGCATAATCTACCGCTTTGCTGCTTAGAGCATAATCTCTTTGACGGACCATTCTTAATCGCGGTTCTTTCTTTTCATAACTTTCGCAAATACGATTATAAAAAAATTCCCCGAGCGTACGGCTGTGCGTTTCTTTTAAATGTTGTGCCATTATTTCATACGGAGAAGACTTCTTCCTTTTTTCTCCGGCTTCCAATATCTCCTCCTCCATTTCAGAGGCCGCGCTAATAAAACCAGCGCCACGATGTTTTGCCAAATGCAGGATAATACGTCCGACCATTTCAGGTATAGACAGCTTTTCATCAAGAGATTTCGCCCTTAATTCATATGGAGACATAGCTCGTAATTTTCTTGTTCCGGCAGGATCAAAGCTTGACCATAAACCGTTTTCAAACAACAATTTTGCTAACAACTCCAAACGCTTTTTCGTTCGAATCGTATTTTTTCGAGCAGTCCTTTTTAAGCGCCGGTCTTCAGCCCCTTCGGATACTTCAAAAATCCGACTGCCCGCATCAATGATTTTAAGCGCTTCATTTTTATCGGAAAGCTGTATAACGGCCGAACCAATAGAAGAAACACCTAAATCCAATCCTAAACGATAACGCATCTAATCCTCCAAAATAATTTAATTATTTGACAATTAAAGCATAAATTGTTTAGATGATAAACGATCTTATTGATTCAGAGTTTTTTACAGAGATTACTCAGACGATCAATACGATATATAATAAGGCTGAAAATGCCGAAAAATGTGGGGAAGCTAGTCTTCCCCTTTATTTTTATCGAAAAATCATCGCCGATACAACGAGCAAGCCCCCCGCAATTTAATGCTGGGGGGCTTGATAGGTAAAAAAGAGAACAGGAACGCCGCTCATTTGAGCTTATCGTTAGTATTGTTAGATCCGGCAGCGACCTACTCTTCCGTGTCTTGAGACAAAGT
>JAFVEJ010000177.1 GCA_017476085.1 Alphaproteobacteria bacterium | reverse complement strand
TCAAAAACCGGCGAACAGTAGCTCCGTTCAAGTATATGTCGGTAAAATCTCTGGCTCCTATTTGTTCGACAACATCATCAACCAATAAATGAGCCTTACTATACGATAAGGGAAACCCTGCGATCTGAATCGAATTTAAAAGTGAAAAAATCGAACAAAAACGGCTGAACCCCTGATGATATGCTTTCATGCGTTAATATTCCTCCGCCAACATAACAGTTAAAACGCGGTTTGTAACGGTTTCGTCCGTCGGGTCGGGAGACAAACCTTCGAAATCAACATCGTAATAGTCGATTTTCCAAAAATACGGTTCACCATTGAAGTCGATTTTACCGAAGTCGTGTTCACCGTACGGATCGTTATTTTTATTAAACTCGTCGAATGTTCGGACAAGGTTCATTAGCGTTATTTGTTCCGATAAAGGAAGTTCACTAACACCTGAGGTCATTAAAACCTTTCCCCCGTTGAACGTTCGTCGAAACCGGTCGTTTAAAAACCGTATTTTTTGTGTTTTTTCGTCAAAATGACGCATATTTTCATCACTCATATTTTTAACCCCCACCCCCTGTAATACGCACAAAAGTATCCTGCCGCCGATGCGGTTGTTTCAGTTCAAGTTGTCGTGATTGCTCCAAAAAAATACCATCACCGACGTTTAAATCGATGATGGTATGAATAATAACACAATTGCGTTAAAAAGTCAAATTATTGCCTGTTTTCAATAAGTTATGAAACGCACGCGAATGTGAAAAGCCGATAAAGCGGAGTTTGTTTTTTAAGGCGAACGCCGTCCGGAATATAATCGGCAATGATAGCGTCCACCAAAAGTCCTATGGTATTTACAGGTTGTTTCCACGCGATTGCAACAAATCGCCCTTCGCCTTTTTTATTTTCAAGGTATCCGTCGATAATAAACGAGTTTAGCTTCTCACAGAAACTAATGCCGAAAACATATAAAGTTTCTCCGTTCTTTTTTCTCTGGAGCCAATAAGGAGATTTTGACCAGAGCCTGTAAAGGTTCTCGACTGAGAAAATTATCTTCTCATCGTTACTTTCAATCCCGATACCTTCAATATAGGTGGGCGAAGGAAATGTGTTTTTTCCGTTCAGATAATCTTTATATCCCTTAACGACTTTTAGCAGGGCGTTTTTATCGGTATTGCTAAACGCGTATTCAGTATCACGTTCGTTTAAAAAGAACGACTTAAAAAGGTCTTCCATTTGATTGTATTTCGTCATGGCTATTATCTCCTTCTTCTCTGATTTCGTTTGTTGGAACCTTTTATTGTCATGCGACAAGCTGCCTTGATAATGTTTTCGATATTGTCGCATTCCAAACGATACAGAAAACGGAGCCGATCAATCAGCGGCTTTAATTCAGGGGGAACAGCAGGAAGACTCCGTCCTTCGTTAAATCCATATTGGTATTCGTTTAAAAACAGCCGCAGTTTGTTTTGATATTTATAACCGATAGTATGATTTTTGATTGGGTGTTTGACAACACCGGCTTCTTCGGCTCCGACGATGGAGTGATTATTAAATTTTTTCTCGTACATGTTTTACCTCGCGAGTAAAAAAACAACCACCCGACCGTCGGGTGGTTTTCATATACAAAATTATCGAATTACCAATTTTGCAGTTTTATTTTGACTTTCAGTATAAGCGTCAACAGAAAGTTGTCCTGTAAAATAGTTTCCATGACTAAATATGCCGTTTCAAAAAAATAGAAAGGAGCATTGAACGATGACGGTATATGGTTACTTAAGGGTATCAACGGATAAACAGGACTGCGATAATCAGAAAGTCGGTGTGGAGGCTTTGGCTAAAAAGTTAGGACTTCCGATTGAAAACTGGATTGTTGATAACGGTGTATCCGGAACGAAAGAGCCGGAAAAACGACAGTTGGGCAAATTACTGAAAAAAATCAAATCCGGCGACGTGATCATCTGTTCCGAATTGTCCCGCTTGGGGCGCAAGCTGTTTATGGTCATTTCAATCCTTGAGCATTGTATGAAAGTCGGGGCAAAAGTGTTGACCGTCAAAGACGGATATGAATTGGGTGACAACGTGCAAAGCAAAATCCTTGCGTTCGCGTTCGGATTGGTCGCCGAATTGGAAAGGGATATGATCAGCAAGCGCACGAAAGAAGCCTTGTCGCGCGTCAAAGCGCAAGGCCGTTCCATCGGCCGCCCCAAAGGCAGAAAAAACATCAAACACGTTTGGAGCGGCAAGGAAAAACAAATCAACCGGTTACTAAAGCTTGGCGTCGGGAAAACGAAAATTGCCCGTATGACGGGAATGAGCCTCGGCTCCGTCTATTCTTTCCTGAAACAGCGGTAAAACAAATACTTCTTTTGTTTGGCATTGCAGAAAAAACGACCCTTTTTCTTGGTTATACCAATTTGCCTTTTTTAGCAATAACTATTTTCAAAAATCCTTTGGATACCTTGTTTTTTTTGAAATGGCCGTCGTCCCGAATGTTTAAAGAAAAACTGGTGAATATTTGAGTGAACTTTTTCACACAAAAAAGGACGGGAACGGTTACGGGTAAATGATTTACGCGTTTGTGCAGGACGGTCAGAGTATCGAGATTCTCAGGCAACAATGGGAATCGCTCTCTTCTTATGCGCAAAGTCGGGCTTTAACCATTGACAAGTGGCTCGATTCGACTTCCTTCAATTCGGAAATGTTCAAAGAAAAAGACATTCTGCTGTTGGAGAAAACGTTCCGTTTGGGAAAAGACATTCGCACGATCACTGCGATTATGCGGGAGTTGTTGGAAAAAGGCGTCGTTATTTGTTCCTGTGAAGACGATCTGAAGTTCGGCGGAGATTCTTCGTCGAAGTTAATGGCTCAAATGCTCGGTGTCGTAACGGATATTGCGGAGGAATTGCGCTCTCATTTAACGAAAGAGGCTCTGGTTTTACGAAAACAGGCGGGGCAAACGTTAGGTCGTCCTCTCGGTCGGAAGAACAATAATCATAAATTGGATGCCAAAAAGAATGAGATCCGGAAACTCTTGCGGACCGGCAAAACGGAACCAGAGATTTGCCGTTTGCTGAACATCCCGCGTTCTTCGTTGTTTGTATATGTCAAAGCCCATCCGGAACTGAAGCCGGAGGTAGTGTGATGTTTTTGTTCTTCTATTCTTATGAACGGGAGGTTCCGTCTATATCTAAGGCCTTAAACCTAAAAGGCGGAAAACGAAATACAACGCGTTCCAAGATATTCCCGTTCACTTTTTAAGGAAATAATAATGACTGACAAAATTTTCGTTACGCGTCCGTTTTTACCTCCGAAAGAAGAATTTTTGAAAAAGGTTTCAGAAATTTTTGACGCCAGAATTTTGACAAATCAAGGCCCACAGGTGGCGGCTTTGGAAGAAATATTGAAATCGTTTCTGGACGTTGAAAATTTCCATTTCGTAACAAACGGAACGGTCGCTTTGCAGCTGGCTTTAAAAGCGTTGGGAATTGAAGGCGGAGAAATTATCACGACGCCATTTTCCTATGTCGCGACAACTTCAAGCATTTTATGGGAACGGTGTAAACCTGTGTTCGTCGATATTGAGCCGGATAACTTCACGCTTGATCCGGCAAAGATCGAAGCGGCAATTACGCCCGAAACGAAAGCGATTATGCCGGTTCATGTTTTCGGGTATGCCTGTGATGTCAACGCAATTCAAAAAATCGCGGACAAACACGGATTGAAAGTCATTTACGATGCAGCGCATGCGTTCGCTTCCGTTTATAAAGGCAAATCTTTAGCGACATACGGTGACATTTCCACGTTGTCTTTTCATGCGACAAAGCTGTTTCATACGATTGAAGGCGGAGCCTGTATTGTCAAAGACAAATCCGTTTCCGATAAACTGGAGCTGATCAAACGTTTCGGACATCACGGCGACATACATTATATGCTGGGCATCAATGCCAAACAGGACGAATTTAACGCCGCGATGGGATTGGTGAATTTCGAACACTTGAAAGAAATCATTGTCGCCCGAAAACATATCTGCGAATTGTATGACAGTCTGTTAGAAAATAGTTTTCAACGTCCGAAAAAGCAAAAGGATTTGGAATACAATTACGCGTATTATCCGATTGTTTTCGAAAATGAAAAGGAATTGCTGACGGCTTTTAACCGCTTGGCAAAAATCAATGTTTTCCCGCGCAGATATTTTTATCCCAGCCTGAACAAACTGTCGTATCTGTCAGCGCACTACTCTTGCCCCGTTTCCGAAGAGATTACAACACGTATCGTCTGCCTGCCGTTGTACTTAGGGTTGACAGAGACGGATGTTGAGAGAATATGTGAGGAAATATAACTTGAAAAAAAAATATATTTTAAACAAGCTTATCAACTTGCTGGCTAAAATCCTACTTCTAAAAAAGCCGCTCAAAATTCATAAAGACAATTGTGAATTGAAATGTATTTCAGTTCGCCGTAAAAGTGTTCGCTCTTTTATAATGAATGCTCTGTGTAAAAAAATTTACAAATGTGAGCCCTATTCCTTCCAAAACACCGTTTTCCTGAGGCAAAAAGATTTCGTTGTTTTTGATGATTTTTTTCCAGACACAAAAAGTGGTTGGAGATATGCCGAGATAGATGCTTATCTGAAAAAAATACCAAGATCCGCATGCTGCACATCGGGCACGGCGCTGAAATCAATGGAAAAAATTTCCAATTTCGACTTCTATAATATCTTTTCTAACGAAATTTCAACTTATGACAAAAGCGGAAAATCCGTTTTTTTTTACAAAGGTTTTGTCAAATCGGATAAACCGTTTTTTGCGTATTGTATTTTTATCAATAATGTTCTTTCATTCGATTTTCTATCTTCGATAAAGATGCCGTTTGCATTTACTCTTTATCCGGGAGGGGGAATGCTGTTAAACACATCCGAATGTGATAGAAAGTTATCACGAGTGTTTCGATCCCCATATTTCCGTCATGTTATTGTAACACAACGTGTTACCTATGATTATCTAATCGAAAAAAAATTGTGTCCGACGGAAAAAATCACTTTTATTTTCGGATGTCCCTCTCTTGAAAATATGCAACAGGAAGTTGATGCGTCATCCTTGAAAAAATACGGGCGCGATAAAAATGTTCTTGAAATATGTTTTGTTGCGAACAAATACTCCGAATACGGAGAGGATAAAGGTTACGACGTTTTTGTCGAAATGGCTAAAAAGCTTTATCAGCGACATAAAAATATTAAATTTCATGTTGTCGGATATGGATTTGACGAAAACACGCTGGATATATCCGAATTAAAACCGGCTATCAATTTTTACGGGCTGCAATGCTCAGATTTCTTTTTAAAATTTTATCGGGATAAGGATATCATTTGTTCACCAAACAAACCTTTTATTCTTTTTCCGGGAGCATATGACGGTTTCCCGTTAGGGACATGTTGCGACGCTATGTCGCAACACGTTGCTTGTTTTATGAGCGATGAGCTGAAATGCAATCAGGGACGATATGTCAATAAAGTTGATGCCGAAATTCTTCCGCCTGATGCCGATGCTTATGCAAAGAAGATAGAATACTATATAGACAATCCGTCAAAGTTAATTGAAATGGCTGAAAACGGGGCTAAAAAAGTCAAAAAGTTCCAAAGCTACGAAGCTGAAATCGCTCCGCGCATTGATTTGATGAAAAAACTGATTGAAGAAGAAAGGATTTGTAAATGATTTTAGGAATTTACGGATCCGGCGGACAGGGACGCGACGTGTTTGATTTGGCAAAAGCCGTCAATAAAGAATCAAAAAGATGGGATGATTTTGTCTTTATCAACGATTTTTCAGACGGGAAACTGGTGCGCGGAAAAGAAGTTCTGACATTTAGCGATTTTAAATCGCGGTTTTCCAAAGATGCGGCGGAAATCGTCATTGCCGTCGGCGAACCTGCTTCACGCGAAATTCTGTGGAATAAGGTTGTACAAAACGGCTATTCTTTTGCAACTGTAATCCACCCGACGCTCGATTTGCCTGAAACGGTGAAAATCGGAAAAGGGGTTACGATCCAAAAAAACGCTTTTATTTCTTGTAATGTCCAAATCGGGGATAATGTCTGCATACAAGTAATGGCATGCGTTGGACACGATACGGTTATAGGCAGGAACACCGTCTTGTCGTCTTTGTCAAACTGTGCCGGAAACTGCCGAATCGGTGACAATGTCTATATCGCTCTTAATGTTTCTATCAGGGAACATATTACTGTCGGCAATGATACGATCGTGGGAATGGGAGCGGTTGTTGTGAGTGATTTGCCATCGGATGTTATTGCAATAGGCAATCCCGCCCGCCCTATATCGAAAAATGAACAAAGACGCGTATTCAAATGGCGGCAAGAAAAGGACTTTGACCGTACCGTTCCATTGTCCGAAACGGCTACGATTTAATTGGATATAAGCGTATGAATGAAGACATAAAACTCTCTATTGTTTGCATCACCTACAATCACGAACGGTTTATTCGAGATTGCTTGGAAGGTTTTGTTATGCAAAAAACAAACTTTCCGTTTGAAATCCTGATCAATGATGATGCCTCAACGGATAAAACAGCGGATATTATTCGTGAATATGAGGCTAAATATCCCGATTTATTCCGCTGCGTTTATCAGACGGAAAACCAGTGGGGAAAGAAAGACGTATGGAGTGATATTCTTTTTCCGATGGTTCGGGGAAATTATGTTGCCTTGTGTGAAGGAGACGATTATTGGACCGATCCGTTAAAACTGCAAAAGCAAGTCGATTTTATGGAATCTCATCCTGATTTTTCGATTTGTTTCCATTCTGTTACCGTCCATTGGGATGACAATTCCAGACCGGATTCTGTTTTCCCTAATGATAAAGAGCGTTTTTATAAGACTGAATTAACCTTAAACGATTTACTTGACCATAACTTCATTCAAACAAATTCTGTCGTTTATCGTTGGCGGTTCCATAAAGATTCTTTGGATTTAATGCCAAAAAATATTTTACCGAAGGATTGGTTTCTACATTTACTACATGCACAAATGGGGAAAATAGTTTTCTTACCCGATATTATGGCTGTTTACCGCCGCAATCAGTGCGGTATCTGGACCGGAGCCGGAGAAAAAAATGAATGGTTCGTTCGTTGTGGAATAGCTATGGTTCGCTTCTATTTAGAAATCCAAAAATATTTTGGAAAAGACTGTAAAGATATATTGGATTATTTCAGTATCCTTACGTATCTCCATCTGCAAAACGCCGGTAAAGACGCTTTGATAAAAGAGCTTTCCTTCGTTTATCCTCTGCCGTTCAATTATTTAAAGCTTTCTTTCTTAAAGTATCTTTTTTACATCGTTTTTTCACGTTTCTGCTTC
>JAFVEJ010000176.1 GCA_017476085.1 Alphaproteobacteria bacterium | reverse complement strand
CGGCAACACTATCCGTTCCGCGGAATTATCCGGCGTCACGATTCAAGGGGAAAAAAGAAACGACGGCTTTTCTTTAGGTGTTCTGGGCGATTTGATTTATTCTCCGGTTAATGTCCACAAAGGAAACGAGCTGACGATCAATTCTTTGAAAATCTCCAACGGAACTTTTGTTATGAAAAACGACGCTCCGCCGAAAAAAATCGTCAATGAAGACGGAGAAGAAGAAGAAATCGACAATACCATATACATCAAATTCAATGCTAACGGGGCACTCAGCAAAACCGGATTAAACCTGCAGGCTGAAACAGATTACACAACGCCTCAAGCCGTTTTAAAAACAGCATCCTCTCTGACAAAGACGGCAATGTCTTCACAAATCAAAACGGAAATAACTGAAGGAACTCTGCTGAAAAACGATCAAAAAGAAGGAGACGTTTCCGGCAATCTGGAAATCACGGTCAATAATGGCGTTTTAACGACCGGTTCGGCGAATCTGGTCTTGTCGTCCTCATCGCAAAAATTAAAATTAAATGCGGATATCATTCCGAAAGAATCCAGCTTTGACATCTCTTTGGATATGGATCGTTCCTTTGATGATCCGAAAGATGCCGTCGGAAAGTTTGTCGGTTCTCTTTCCGTTCATGCAACAGATTTAACCGCCAAAGGAACTTTTGAAAAATTTGAAGGCGTTCTGCCTTTGCATATTAAAGCTCCGCTGCTGACAAACGGTCAAAGCGCCGTTCGGGACTTAATCGCAGATATGGATACGAAAATTTCATGTTCCGGTTCGAAATGTTCCGTTGCGTTGATAAAACCGATGAAATTTTCTTTTTCCAATTTGCAGACCGGCGCTTTATTCAAGCAGGTTAAATTTGTCAATCCGTTGGAATTGACGATTAATCCTGATCCGAAAGAACCTTTCCTGAAAACTGAAGGCAATCTGTTTTCCTTCACTTTGCCCATATCGGCTTTTTCCACACAAATATTTTTGGCCGATAACCGCTCAAACATCCAAGTCGCAACAGCGTTAAACGGTTTAAAAGCGCGCGTTAAATACAATATTTTTTCCGGCGCATATTCCGGTGACGCCGTTTTCCAACAGTCCGGATATGCGGACAAGGATATTCGTTTGGCCGGAGTTCAGGGAATGGTAACTTTTGCGAGCAATTCCTTGCCGGATGCCAGATTGCGCGTAGCCAAAGTCACTTTAACAAAACCAAATATTCTGCCGGATTTTTCGACGGAAATACGTTTTCGTCCGATTAAAAAAACGGAATTCGGCATAGATTCCGTCATTCAAATCCAAAACGGTTTATTGAATGTAACCGCCAACGGTTCATATTCTTTGCTGACCCATGACTTTGATATGTACGTTGTCGTTCCTAAATTCATTTTGTCCGATACGGATTTAAAACTAAGTTCGGTTCTGCCTTTTATGCTTGAATACCTGCCGGATACAACAACCGGCGGATTTGCCATGAAAGGACGAATTGCTTCAAAAGACGGAGCTGTTGTCGGACCTTTGAACATTCTGTTTGAAAACGTCGAAACGACTTTAAACAACGCTAAAGCAGAAGCTGTTAACGGTGTTGTCACGTTAACTTCCCTTATTCCTTTGGCCACACCGGAAAATCAACAGATATTCGCCGGCATTTTTAATACGGGCATTCCGTTCAACGATTTGCTGATGAATTTCCACATTGTTCCCCAAAAAGGAATCGAAGTTTCCAATATTCGGATGAAATACGCCGGCACCCAGTTTAAAACCATTAAATCGTTTTCCATTCCGTATGAAGGACAGCCTTCGCAAATTTTATTGGAAGGAAACGGTTTAAATCTGTCTATGTTGACGCATAATCTTAAATCCTCCGCTCTGCAGATGGACGGAGTTATGAATTCGGAATGGATGATTTCATTGACGGATGACAAAAAATTAAAAATCAACCGTGCGCTTTTTACCACCAAGCTGCCGGGGACATTACATTTTACGGCGCCGGATTCTTTAAAGGGATCAATGAATCCGCAAATGCTGGATTATTTAAAAGACGTCATTGTCAAAAATATGAAAATTACAGCTAACGGACAGATGGACGGACAGATTACTTTTGATGTATCTATCAAAGGACATTCTCCGCTGGAAACGGAGGAAAATGATCAGGATGTTTCTTTCGATTTCAAAAGCAGTTTTAAAAATCTTTTGAAACAGGAAGGCGGACGATTTGAAATACCGTCCGATATTTTGTTGTCTTTGCAGAATTATACGAAGTAAGGCCAGATTATGAAATTCGGAGAATTTCCCGCTTATGACGCGCTAGGACTTGAGTTGGTTCACGATGTTAAATGCCAGGGAAAAACTCTTAAAAAAGGACATATTCTTACTTCTGCGGATCTGAGCCTGCTGAAATATTCGGGTATTAAAACAATAACCGGGGTTCAGTTTTCGTCCGAAGATGTCCTGCCTGAAACGACAGCGGATATTCTGTTGAAAACGCTGGCCGGAGATTATCTGCGCTACACAATGCCGGATGAGACGGGATACAGTGAAATATTCGCGGATATAGACGGCACTTTTGTTTTCGATCAGGAACGCTTGAAGCGTTTTAATATGCACAGCGAATTAATTTCGTTGATAACGATACAGCCCTATATCCCTGTTTACAAAGGTCAGTTTATCGCCAACTTGCGCGTATTCGGGCCGGCTGTCCCGGCGGAAACGCTGAACGAAGCCATTACAAAAATTTCCGGTACGGGGCCTTTGCTGAAAGTCGCTCCGTATGCTTTCTGCAAAATCGGATTTATCAGAACACTGATAAGCAACAGCTCTATTCCGCCTATGGATGATGATAAACTGGCTGCCCGCTTTGCCGCATTCGGCTTTCGTATCGTTTATTCTGATTTATGCGAACACAATGTCGCCGCAATAGAAAAAGCCGTACGCAATGCAATTGATGCGGAAGCGGAAATTGTACTGGTTGAAAGTCAAAATCCTCCGCTGCACCGCGACGATATTGTTCCTATGGGTTTCAAAGAAGCCGCGGCCGATATTGACCGGCTGGGCTGGCCGGTGGATACGGGGCTTTCTTTGGTAATCGGCCATAAGAATAACGTTAAATTATTAGGCTATTCCGCAGAAGATGCGGAACAACCGGCCTTTGACAGATTATTGCGCTTTATGGCGACAAATTCCCTGCCAAATCCGGATACGTTCTCTTCTTTGGCAATGAACGGACTGTCTTTAGGACGAATGACCAAACGCATTTCAAAGGAACAAATGCAAAATTCAATAGCTGTCGCTTCTTTAACCGACAGTGAAAAAATCGCCGTTGTGATTTTAGCCGCCGGCTCTTCCCGCCGAATGGTCGGAACGAACAAGTTGTTGGAATCCATTAACGGCCTGCCGATGATTGAACACGTTGTACGCTCCGCTTTATCTTCCAACGCCGATTATGTCGTCGTTGTAACGGGGCATGACGCTAAATTTATAGAAAAGCGCCTGGAACAATATGATGTTAAAATTGTCCGCAACGCGGATTACGTTTCCGGCGTCTTGGGATCTGTCCGTTTGGGATTAGCCGTTTTACCGCCCGATATTGCTGGAGCGGTCATACTGCCGGCGGATATGCCGGCGTTCACCGAAGATTATATTGATAAATTGATAGAAGCGTTTGATTTTACGGCCAAACGCCGTCCTGTCGTCCTGCCCGTATTTAATTCAGTCCGTCATAACCCGGTATTATGGCCGCGGGATTTATTCAATGTCGTTAAAATCGTTCCGGAAGATTCCCAATTCGTCCCCGCTTTGATCGAGCACTCCGATTACATTAAAGAAATTCCTTTAAAAGATGATCTGCCGTTAACAGATATTAACACACGGGGAGATTTAACAAAATTCTTATCAAGAAAAGATATGATTTCCAGTGCGGAACAAGACTTGCTTGCGTTGGAAAAACTCTTATAAAAACGACTTCAGCGGATCAGCGTCAATAATATCTTCTCTTGTCCATTTTCCCTTTTTCTTTTAAAAGACTATTGATTGTATTTTCAAAGATTTTTTTATATTATCAAAAATGACGCTTTTAAAAGGTAAGACGGACTATGACCATTTTGAAAAAGATTATTGCTTCTTTTTTGCTTTTTACCGTTATAACAGCCTGTTCAAAATCACCTCAGTACCCATGGTATGAAACCGTATTGATGTATCATGTTTTAGTCAAATCATTTTTTGATTCCGACAATGACGGCAAAGGGGATTTAAAAGGGCTGATTTCAAAATTGGATTATATCCGTTCTTTAAATGTGAACACCATTCATATGCTACCGATTACTCCGGCTTTAAATGTCAGCAACATGCCGCGCAGTCATTACGGATATGAAATTTTGGATTTCAAAAATGTCCATCCCGATTACGGGACAATGGATGATTTTCGTACCTTGACACAAGAAGCGCATAAACGCGGTCTGCACATTGTTTTGGACTTTATCACAACCGTTATTTCCGTCCAGCATCCTTTTTTTCAGGATATCTTAAACAATCCGGACAGTCCTTATAAGGACTGGATTATCACTTCGCCGACCATTCCCGAAGGCGAATGGATGAACTTCAATGATTACAAAGAATTTTTTGACTCCGCGGCATGGCAGCCCTTGCCTCACGGCGGATACTATTATTCTTTATGGGGCAACTCGCCTTTTTTGGATTACCATAATCCCAAAGTTCAGGAATATATCTTTTCCGTTGTCGATTTTTGGCTGGATGCCGGAGCGGACGGGTTTCGCATAGACGCGACAAAACATCTGTTTATCAACGGTCCGGGGCAAGAGAAGCAATATCATCAGCCGGAAAATTTCGAATTTTGGAAAAAACTGCGCAAACATATAACGGAAAAATACGGTACAGACAAAATCCTGATTGCGGAAACAGTTCCCATTCCCAACGCCATTGCTTATGTAACGCCGGATCGGGAAATGTTCGATATGATGTTTGATTCAACCTTTATCAACGAAGTTTATCCTTACAGTGAAACAAACACGGATATGTTGTGGTCGGCGCCATATCTTCATTCTTTCTTTGAAAATGACGCCGTTTACAAACTGACCGCGTTAAAAGACCGTCTGATATATCACTCGGATCACGACGGCGCCAGAATTGCGACCCGCTTTTCCGAACCGACCGAAGACAGACTGAAAATCGCCGCCTCTGTTTTGATTTTGACGCCGGCTCATATCAAACTGTATGCCGGGGATGAAACCGGGATTAAGGGCTTTTCCAGTTTTGCCGATTTTAAAAACAAATGGTTCCATGCGACTGTTGCTTCTATGGCTTGGGATAATTCTTTCAACGGCGGTT
>JAFVEJ010000175.1 GCA_017476085.1 Alphaproteobacteria bacterium | reverse complement strand
GTCGTTCCGATTACAGACGACTATCGTAAAGTAAATGTCGCTGAACAAGAGAAAAGAAAAGATTCCCTTTTAAACCATTATCGCGATTTAATGGCTTTGAAAAAAAACTATCCTCACTTGTTTTTCAAAGGCCGTAGAACTCCCGTTTCTGCGGCAAATGACAAGATTTATGCTTATCTGCTGAATTATGAAAATGAAGCGGCTATTGTTATCATCAATCTGTCTCAAAAGCCCGAAACTTTTGAAGCGGATCTGTCGGATTACAAAGCGACGGGCGCCAACATAATTTTCGGCGACAAAAAAACGATTAAAGCCGAATGGAACAACGGAAAAATGCGGATTGATAACCTGCCTGCTTCTGGGACTTTTGTTTTTAAATTAGAAAACTTTGATGCGTCTGCTTTCAAAAAAAACAAAACGTCATTGAAAAACACCGAAACCGTTTCGGTTTATCCGGACAATCAACTGCACAGCTCGAAAGAAGATATTCCATTCGTTTTCAACATCCCTGAACAAGGCGGGCTCCTTCGTTTACCTAAAGGGCAAGGAAAAGTCGCATTGACAGGTTACAGCATTTTTGAAACAGATCGCCTTTCAAAAACACTTGATCTTGTTTTGGATACGTCGGCTCATGAGGTTCTCCTGCCGATTTTACCGGATAAAACGATAGTTTTCTTTTTCAAACAAGACGGCGTTTCCTTTACGTTTACAGACGAAGATCCGAAAAATGCTCTGCCGCCTGATTTGCCTTTGTTAGCTTCAAACGACGGCAACATAAATATGTCGAGATTTTACGCCGGAAAAGACGATAATTTTTGGTATTTCAAAATGGATCGCAAAGGCGACATTCTTCCAAGCAACGGCGGATTGGATTTTATTCTGTTTATCAATACGCAGGAGAAACGCGCTTTGCAAAAAGTCAGCTTCTGGCATTTGCCGGAAGTAACGTCGAAAATTCCGGTTAACGCGTTGATTTTATATGAACGGCATATTCAGGCCGGTAAAGTTCAAACCGACATAAATTCAATGCGAAGCATCGGTGTGGCAAGAAACTACAAACATTTGATTTTTGATCATCCTGATTATTTTATCGCCCTCGTTGCTCGCGATGTGTTTCCGCAATCGGAAATTCGCGTTGCTCCTTTCGTATGGAGTGCCGGCGGCGTATGGGGAGACAAACCGCCGAAAGACAAACAGTGGCCGATTGTGGAACGTTTACCCTTTGATCCGGAAAAGGAATATCGTCCTTATTTGATAGAAGATTTTTTGAAAGTAAATTGATGAAATTAAAAGAATATAACCGTTCTTTATTAAACTTGGCCGTTTTATTTTGGATTGTCCTTTTTTTAATCAACTTCGGACATGGGGCCGGATGGTCCGGCGTTTAGTCGATTTTATTCAAAAAAACGGGAGCCGAAGACCTGTCATACTTCTTTTTATTTTCGGCACTCGGGTCATTCGTCCTCAATTTATTTCTGATGTTCTTTGCCGATTTGTTTGCCAGTGAAAAATTGGTGCTGCTCTCTTTCATCGGCTTTATTTTTATTCTGGTGATTGACTTGTTTCTGCTGGAAATGCAAAACGCTTTTTCTCCGACACTATTTAAAACGTTGTTGATTTTTTTAGCCGTTCTGATTATTTCCGTTCCCTCTGTTTTTATTATTCAGACATGGAATCTGATCAACAAGACGTTTACTCCCAAAAGTGCGGCGGATATCTATCCCCTGCTTTCGACGGCTTCGCTGATCGGCAGTATTTCAGGCGGTTTTGCCGCCAACAGACTGCCCAAATATTTGCCGACGCAATCGTTGATCGTCACCTGGGGAATTTGCATTTTAATTGCCGTCGGAGTTACAGCGGCTTTAACCCGATTATTAAAAAAGCATCATATTTCCGATCCCGTCAAAACCGAAAAAGTCGATCCCAGAGCTTTGGCCAATAATTTTAAAGAAGGTTTTTATCATTATAAAAACTCGGCCTTTGCCTTAAATCTCAGCATAATCTTTATGTCATTCTGGCTGGTTTGCACGATCATTGATTTTTGCTATGCTCAAACCTTAAACAGAACATACGCTTCATCGGAGGATATGGCTTCTTTTTATGGCGGATATACAACCGCCGCGAATATTATGGCTCTGCTTATTCAAACGTTTTTAGGATCGAAGCTGTTAAAAATCACCGGCGTGCGCAGCGGCTTTTTGTTTTTGCCCTGTTCACAGATTTTATGTTTCATTCTGATTATCTTATCGCCGGGATTGTATCCGATCGTCGGAGCTATGTTTGCCCAAACACTGATCGGTATGTCCATCCAATCCAATTCCGTACAAGTTTCCTTTAATGTTTTCGCCCGCACTATCCGCGGTAAAATCAGAACTTTGTTGGAAGGCGTATTGAATCCTTTGGGGGGCGTCATCGGATCCGTTACGATTATCGTCATCGGCATTTTAAAGAATAACGACTCTATCCCCGTAGAACGAATACTTCCCTATGTCGGAATTTTCTTTTCCACTCTATGGCTTTTGGCCGCCGTCAAAATTCACCGCAGCTATATCGGAGAAGCAGAAAAAACGGCCCAATGCGATGATGAACAAGATCAAAAAGAAGCGCGGGAAGCGTTGAATATAGAACAGGATGCCGTTGATTTTTGGAAGAAAAAATTCAACAAATAAAGCGGATAAATGCTTGTGTCTGAAAACCCGACCGTAAAAAATTATATAAAATGCAGTTTTTTTTTACGCTTGACTTTTAATTTTTTTAAACAACTTCCGAAACAATCGTCGGATTATGGATATTCTTTATTATTAACATCCTTCTTTCCGTTGTCGAAATTATTGCCGGAATTATGGCAGACAGCGTCGCTTTGATCGGAAACGCTTTGCATAACACCAGTGACGCTTTTTCTATTTTGATCGCGTTGATCGCTTATCATATCGGTTAAAAGAAGGCGATCGCTTCAATATTGACGAATGCGCCGTTCAAATTGAAGAATATACTTGCCGTTCGGAATAGTCTTATTATTCCTTTTCGGGAACTTTAGACGCCTTCATTTCCCATTTTCCGTTATCATTCTGCTGCCAGTAATAAGCTTCGCAGCCGGCATGAACAACTGATTTCCAAAGATCGCGCGCGCTTTGAACGGCCGCTTCATCATGACCGTTAAACAAATTCAAACAGCGTTCAAACGATTGAATTTCTTCAAATGTCCCGCCGTCTGTCAGCATAATCATTTCCGCTTTATTCAAATTGCCTTCCGCAGCTGTGATAAAAACGGGCTGTTCGGTTTCAAAACCGTCCGTTTGCGTCCCATGCGGCAACCATGAATCCGGTTTATATGTCCACAACAGCGTATTGATATAATCCGCTCTTTCTGCCAAAACCGTTTTAATCAGCAAGCGTTTTCCCGACGTATAAACTTTTTCAACCAAAACCGGCAAAACCTGATCCAACGTTGACTTCTGCAAATGGTAAAAATCAATACGCATCGGCATAACCTTATGAAACGGGAGCAAAGCGGACAACGGCAAAGAAACGCTCTCCGCTGCGGTCAATCAGAACGAAAGCGGATTCCTGCCCCATTTCAGCAGCTTCTTTTTCCCATGCCTCCACCGCTTTAAAACCGGAAACGGCTTTGCGGTCCAATTCAATCAATAAATCCCCCGGACGCAGCCCTTTTACAGACGCATCGGATTTAGCGGAAACAGAAATGACGACAAGGCCCGCAGCATTCTTTGTCAGGCGATATTTCCGCCGCAAATCAGGCGTAATTTCCGCAACCGTCACACCTAACAAAGGAACTGATCTGGCATTCACCTTTTCAGCCGGCGTGTTGTCGGGCAACGCTTTAAGAACAGAGGAATCTTTCATTTCAGCAACCGTTATGCGGACTGTTTTTTCTTTTCCCTCCCGCCAAACAACAACAGCAACTTCTTTGCCGATCGGCGTTTCGGCGGCCATACGCGGCAAATCCCGCATCGTTGCAACTTCCTGCCCGTCAAAGCGAAGAACCACGTCTCCGCCGCGAATATCCGCTTTTACCGCGGGAGAAGCCATATCGATTCCGGCGACCAAAGCGCCCCGGGGCTTATCCATTCCCAAACTTTTGGCGATTTCAGGCGTGACCGTTTGAACTTTCAACCCCAGGCGTCCGCGCCTGACCACCCCTTCTTTAATCAAAGCATCCGCTACCGTTTTAACCATCTTGGACGGCACGGCAAAAGCGATACCGACACTGCCGCCGGAAGGTGAAAAAATAGCCGTGTTCACACCGATCATTTCCCCGTCCGCATTAAACAACGGGCCGCCCGATTGCCGTGATTGATTGCCGCGTCAGTCTGGATAAAATCGTCATAAGGCCCGACCTGAATATCACGGGAACGAGCCGAAATAATGCCGGAAGTTACCGTATTTCCCAAACCGAACGGATTTCCGACAGCCAATACCGGATCGCCTATTTGCGCTTTATCGGAAGCGCCGACAACGACCGGAGTTAAATCTTTCGCATCAATTTTTAACAAAGCCAAGTCCGTTTTCGGATCGCGGCCCAGCACTTTTCCTTCCACTGCCGTGCCATCGTTCATCGTCACCGTAACGACCGTCATGTTTTCAACAACATGCGCGCTGGTGATAATATGTCCGTCTTTATCGTAAACAAAACCAGACCCGAGCAGAATTGTTTTCGGCATATCAAAACCGCCGTCACGATAAACGTCTTTAAAAAACTGTTCAAAGGGAGAACCGCGCAAAGCCAACATCATTTCCGGCGGTTCTGCCGCAACTTTTGTTGCCGATACGCTGACGACGGAAGGCAACACCTTTTGAACGGCATCCGCGAAAGATACGACCGTCTGTGCAGACGCTGTTTTGCTCAGCAATACGGCAAAAGCAATCAGTATTCTAAAGAACATATTCACCCCTTAATCACTGTAATCACCATTGCGCAGACAATCGCCACAATTATGCCGGCCTTGCGCAGCATATCCGGATCGATTTGAGAAAGTTTGCGCATTGCTTCCTGTGCTTTTTCCGGCGCCAGAGCATAATAGATGCCTTCAATTACAACAGCCATCATACACGCAACTATCAGATCCTCCATAAAGCTTTCCCTTTCTAGCGTTTCGCCCCGGCCGGCATAGTTCCGAAAAATTTGAAAAATTCGGAATCCGGTGAAATCACCAAAGAGGTTCCATCGGTTTTCACGGCGTTCTTATAGGCTTCCAAAGAACGATAGAACGCATAAAAATCTTTATCCCGACGGGAAGCTTTTGCCCAAATGTTGGCCGCTTCCTTATCGCCTTGGCCGCGCAAAATTTGAGCGTCCTTTTGTGCCTGTGCCAAAATTTTGATTTTATCCCGATCGGCTTCAGCTTTGATTTTTTGATTCATCTGCTGTCCCTGAGCGCGAAACTCTTTGGCTTCACGTTCGCGTTCCGAACGCATGCGCGCATAAACGGCCTGAGACGTTTCATTCGGCAGATCGGCGCGACGAATACGCACATCGACAACTTCCACGCCGAATGCTTTGGCTTTGGAATCCACTTCGTCGCGAATCTGATCCATAATCTCCGGACGCTTGGGCGACAAAACCGTTTTCATATCAAATTTTCCCAACACGTCGCGCAGAGAGGAAACCGTCGCGTCGCTTAAACGGGAATGAGCCATTTCTTCGGTCTGCAAAGCCTGATAAAACAATAAAGGATTAATAATTCTGAAGCGCAGAAACGCATCGACAACAATACGTTTTTTATCCGAAAGCAGCACTTCCTTCGCCGGCGGATCAAGCCCGAGCAAACGGTTGTCATACAAAATCACGCGCTGAATAAACGGCACTTTGGCATGCAGACCCGGATCCTGAATAACTCGTTTCGGTTCGCCGAACTGAATCACGATCGCCTGCTGAATCTGCGGCACGATAAACAGAGAATCCAACAAAACGATCAATGCCACAACAGCAACAATCCCCAGAAAAATTAAAAGGCAGGAGGACCAAACTCCTCCCCAATTTCGGCCAGAAAGCCTAAGCCTAAACTCCGAAATTGAGGCCCATTGGTCAAAGCCGATCCAAGCTTCAAGCACAGTCCACGAGCCCTG
>JAFVEJ010000174.1 GCA_017476085.1 Alphaproteobacteria bacterium | reverse complement strand
ATATCTGCGACAAATGCGAACAGGCGCGCGCGAACGATTATTTCCTGCAGCGCTTGTATGAAAACGCAATGGATGAGGAGGATTACGAAGTCCTTGAAACATACTACGCCGCAATGGAAAAAAGTGTTGCCGTCAAGCAGGCGCTGAACAATGTTCAGAACAGATCGATGACGTTTAAAAACTATTTGCCGATCGGGAAGTGGGATCCGATTCCGGAAGCATGGATCGGACGTCAGGCCAGTTTCCCGCTGTTGATGGACTTTATAACAAAGCAGCAGTTGGATGTTTCCGCCGAACTGAGGGCGCGAAGGGACGCAGGGGATCCGGTCGCTTTTAAGACGGATATTTGGGCTAAAATTCTCTCGGATATTGTCGAAGAAACGACCTATTTCGGATACAACCGCAGGGCTTTGGTGGAAATCAGCCAGATTTTGGCTTTGCCGAAATCACAGCGATCTTCCATTCTTTCGATGGCTTTATCGGGATTGGCGCCGTTTAAAAACTCGGTGATCCGTATGCGTATGGCATCCAGCGATTTCGGCAGCGTGCAAATGCGCGGCATTAAAAATCCGGTGACCGGACAATGGGAACCGGTGACATTTTATCTGGGATGCCCGCTGGACGGAATGACAAACGCCGTTATGACGATGTTTATCAATATGTATTCCGGGACTTTGACGATTTTTGATGTGTCTGAAGGACCGTGCGGACCGTTCCCCGTTTTATATGTTTTGGACGAATATCACAATATGTCGGATTTTCATGTTGCTGATGCAATCGGAATCGGGTTAGCCAAGCACTATGCTTTTTTGTTGACTTGTCAGGATTTGTCCCAACTTTCGGGCCGGTACGGCGGCGAACTGGAAACCATTATCGGCAATACGGGAGCCAAGATTTTTATGCGCTGCAACAGTCGCGGCACTGCAGAACGGATTAATGCTCTGATTGAAAAGAAAACATTTGTCATCTTTTCCGAAAGCAGGGATGAAGGAATAGGTTCCGGAACGACGTTTTTGACGGATAAAAGCATCAGTTACGGGACAATGGGCGGTTTGATCGTTTCCAACTCGTCCATTATGAATATGCCGTTCGGACGGCAATACGCTTTGATTCAGAAACATCATAATCGACCGATCAAGCTGAAAACGCCGTCTTTCTTTAAAGACAGGGAGATGGTCAAAAAAACGAAAGCCGAACCGCCTCCGCCTTTGCCGATCAATATTTACAATCAGCGCAACGAAGAGGATAAACTGCCGCCGCCGGAAGATATGTCCGTCGAGCCGGCTTATATTCAGAAGAAAAAGTTGGCCGATCAGGAAAAAGAGGCCGAAGACGCCGCGGAAGCCGAAAAACAACAAGAACAAAATACGGCCGAATAAAATACAATTCTTTTTCTATCTGTTCAGAGAAAGCGAAAAATGATATAAATCATCAGACTTTTTTAGGAGAACGTTTGATGAAAGCAGTTGAAATCAAAAAAGGAATTTATTGGGTCGGTGTTAAAGATTGGAATTTGCGCGAATTTCATGGATATACGACATCGCGCGGGTCAACCTATAACGCATATTTAATCGTTGATGAAAAAATAACATTGATTGACGGAGTCAAAGCGCCGTTTGCCGACGAACTGATGAGCCGTATTTCTTCAGTTGTTGAGCCGGAAAAAATTGATGTTGTGATCTGCAATCATGTTGAAATGGACCATTCCGGCGCATTGCCGGCGGTGATGGCAAAGGCAAAAAACGCGACGCTGTATTGTCCGGCAGCGGGGGAACGCGGCTTGAAAATGCACTATGATACGGCCGGCTGGAAAATTCAAATCGTCAAAACGGGCGATACGCTGAATATCGGCAAGCATACGTTAAGCTTTGTTCAAATGCCGATGGTGCATTGGCCGGATTCGATGATGACTTATGTCGCCGATGAAAAACTGCTTTTTCCGAATGACGGGTTCGGTCAGCACTATGCGTGCGAAGAACTGTTTGACGATGTTAATTTTGACATCGTTATGGAGGAAGCAAAAAAATATTACGGCAATATCGTATGGCCTTACGGGATGCAGGTTCAGAAAGTGCTGGAAGAAGCCGCAAAACTGGATATTGATATGATTGCTCCGAGCCATGGGGTGATTTGGCGCAGACATATTCCGGAAATTATCGAAAAATACAAGCTGTGGTCTTCTTACGGTTCCGTTGCGGACAAGGCTGTCGTCGTTTACGATTCGATGTGGGGATCAACGGAACGGATGGCGCAGGAAATTGCGGCCGCCTGGAGTGAAAAGGGATTGAAAGTAACGTTGTGCTCTCTGAAACACAACAATATTTCCGATGCGATCAACGCGATTGTCGAAGCAAAATATGTCGCGCTGGGATCGCCGACGCTGAATTCCGGCATTTTGCCGACGATGGGGGCTTTTCTGACCTATTTAAAAGGATTGGCAGCCAAAAACAAAATCGGTTTCTGTTTTGGTTCGTATGGCTGGAAAAAGGACGCGCAGTCGGAAATGCAGGATGTTCTGGCAAAGCTCGGATGGGAATTGCCGGAACCGATTATGACGTTAAACTGGCGCCCGACAGAGGAAGGATTGCGACAACTGTATGAAACAGCGCAACATGTTATAAAAGAATAAAGATATTTTCTTTGTGTGTGATAATAAAAGAAACCGCAGATTTGCCTGCGGTTTCTTTTTTGCATATCTTTAATGCGAGATGTTTGCCTTAGTAGAGGACCGCTTCCTGGAAGCACGCACACAATGTATTGTTGCCGGAGCAGTTGCAGTTTTTCTCTACAAGGGTCTCATTTAATACCAAAGCTTCTCTTACGCAGCTATTACCGCTCTTCGTATATCCGCTTTTGCAGGTTGTGCAAGAGCTGGCACTTGAACAAGTCGCGCAACCTGTCGAGCATTTCGAACAAGACTCGCCGTTTTTGTAATATCCGCTGGAGCAGGT
>JAFVEJ010000173.1 GCA_017476085.1 Alphaproteobacteria bacterium | reverse complement strand
CTTCCGGTTCATAGACAGGACTGAACGGATAATGTTTTGCGCATCTGGGTTCGTAAATTTCCGCGGCCCCCAGCTCGATGTCTGACGTCGAGCCGCCGCGTTTGTATGTGTAAATGGCCGGTTCGTTGCAAACGGAGCATCTGGCGTGCAAAACGGTATAGCGATCGGCAATCGTTTTTAATTTGGAGATGATTTCAAATGATTCGCCTTTCCAATTTTTATCCAACCCGCAGCAGAAAACGGATAATCCTCTGTTCAGAAGAGTGTTGATGCAAGCAATGACATCTCCGCCAAAATAAGGTTCCATAAAAAATTGAATTTCGTCAAAAAAAACGGCCTGCGCTTTTTCTATAGCCTGCGATTCCAGAATTTCACTGGTGTTTGTCAGATTAAACGCTTCCGCGGCGACGCCGTCATGCGTTTTGATTTCGCAAATGCCGTACCGTGTGTCAAAGGAAGGTTTGATTAAAACCATTTCTCCGTTAAAAGAGCGGGCTTTTTTCAATAAAGCAGAAGTTTTCCCGGCAAACATCGGACCGGTAATAATTTCCAAGGTTCCTTTGGTCATCGTTAATTTTTCCTGACGATAAATCAAAAATTTTCCATTTAGATTTGTCAGTAACATTTTCCTCTGTCCAGTAAAAAACAAAAACAAAAGGATATCTGAGGTTTTGAAGCGATCTTAAAAGGTTAACGAAAGAAGAAAATTGAAAAATTGTTTTATCCATTATATAAAAATAGAAGCATAGAAATGATTTTGTAAAGGCAGAGGTTTTTTATGTTTGCAGAAGGATTGGAATTGACGCTGATCGGAATGTCCGGCGTATTGGTGTTTTTATTGCTGCTGATTGCTTTAATGTATGCTCAGGCGGCAATTTTTAATTATTTGGGGATTGCAGACGAATCCGAACAGTCCGAAGATGAGGACGAAGCTTTGATCGCGGCGGCAATCGCTGTGAAACTGAAAAACAGTTAATAAAGAAGGTGAATGGATATGGCTAAAAAGGTTGTAAATTTTATGTGCACGGCTTTCCGAGACGGATTCCAATCGGTTTTCGGAATGCGTGTTCTTCCGAAAGATTATTTCCCGGCGGTTGAAATGGCTCGCGACGCCGGGATTCGTTATTTTGAAGCCGGCGGCGGCGCGGCGTTTCAGTCTGCCTTCTTTTACTGCAATGAAAATGCTTTCGATGTGATGGATAAGTTTCGTGAAGTTGCGGGTCCCGAAGCTAATTTGCAAACATTGGCGCGCGGCATCAATGTCGTCGGGTTGGATTCGATGTCCACCGATTTAATTAAATTGCATGCCAAATTGTTTAAAAAACATGGAATGACGACGATTCGTAACTTTGATGCTTTGAATGATCCCAACAATTTGGTTGTATCCGGCAAAGCGATTAAAGAAGCGGGACTGCAGCATCAGATGACGATTACGATCATGTCTTTGCCTCCCGGCTGTACGGGAGCGCATGATCCCGATTTTTACGAACAGCGCCTGCGCGCCGTTTTGGATGCCGATGTTCCGTTTGATTCTTTGTGTTTGAAGGATGCCTCCGGTACATGCACCCCCGCGATCGTTCACGAAACGATCAAACGGATGCGCAAACTGACGGATAAACCGATTTCCTTCCACACGCATGAAACGGCGGGAACATCCGTCTTGTGCTGTATGTCGGCGATTGAAGCCGGCGCGGATACTGTGGATTTATCTTTGGCGCCCGTTTCCGGCGGAACGTGTTCTCCGGATGTGCTGACGATGTGGCATGCTTTGCGCGGTACGGATTATGTTTTGGATGTTGATCCGCAAAAGATTTTGGAAACGGAAGAATTTTTGAAAAACGCTTTAAGCGAATATCTGTTGCCGCCCGAAGCGACGAAAGTCGAACCGCGCGTGCCGTGGTCTCCGCTGCCCGGCGGCGCGCTGACTGCGAATACGCAGATGCTGCGCGACAACGGCATTTTGGATAAGTTTCCAGAAATAGTCAAAGCGATGGAAGAGGTTGTCCGCAAAGGCGGATACGGCACGTCCGTGACTCCTGTTTCCCAGTTCTATTTTCAGCAGGCGTTCAATAACGTTATGCAGGGACCATGGAAGAAAATCGCCGAAGGATATGGCAAGATGGTTTTGGGGTATTTCGGCCGTACGCCGCATGAGCCCGATCCCGAAGTTGTAAAAATCGCTGCCGAACAGCTGAATTTGGAGCCGACAAAAGAGTCTCCGTTAGCGATTAATGACCGCAATCCGAAAAAGCAGTTGGAGCATTTCCGTAATGTCCTGAAAGAAAATAATTTGCCGGAAACGGATGAAAACATTTTTATTGCGGCGGCTTGCGGCGATAAAGGCATCACGTTCCTGAAAGGCGAAGCGAAAATCGGCGTTCGTTACAAGGAAAAACCGGCGGTCAAAGTCACGTCGGGCAACTTTGACGTGACGGTTGACGGCAAATCTTATCAGGCTTCTTTGGATGGCGATAAAGTCATTGTCAACGGCAAAACGTTTAATATCAGCGTTGCCGCGGCAGGACAAGCCGTTGTCAAACCGGCGGCCGGCGGCGCGGGAACGGAAGTAACTTCTCCGGTTCCGGGAACGTTGACTAAATTACTGGTTAAGGAAGGGGACACTGTTAAAAAAGGACAGCAAATCGCGATTCTGGAAGTAATGAAAATGGAAAGCCCCGTTCCTTCTCCGGCAGACGGTGTTGTCGGTAAAATCGCCGTACGTCAAGGAGATCAGGTTGTAACCGGCCAGCTTTTAATGACGCTGAACTAAGGGGGCGGCTATGGATTCCAATATGCAGCTTTTTAAAGCGGAAAGACGCCACAAATTTATTATGTGGTCGGTTATTGCCGTATGTGCTCTTTTTTCATTGATCAATATTTTGATCGCCGCTTCTCATGGGTGTATGGGAGAGACAGTTTCCGCGTATCTGGATAATCATCCTTCTTTGGCGCAATTGATTCGATCGACGGGTCTTTACGGATTTTTCGCGGAACGGGCCGCCGCTGCGGAAACAATGGTTGTTTCCGTCGGTTTGGGGCAGTTGATTATGATCGGTATCAGTATTTTGCTGATTTATTTGGCAATTGCTAAAGGGTTCGAGCCGCTTTTGCTGATTCCGATCGGTTTCGGCGGATTGCTGTCCAATGCCCCAGGGGCGGGGGTCGCCGAAGTGACGAACGGTGTGACGGGCTTCCTTTTGTATATTTACAATATCGGCATTGCTCCGCCGAGTATTTTTCCGCTGATCATCTTTATGGGGGTTGGAGCGATGACGGATTTCGGTCCGATGATTGCCAATCCGAAAGTCGCCATTTTGGGCGGTGCGGCTCAATTCGGAATCTTTGCGACCGTTTTGGGCGCGTTGGCGATGACTGATCTGGGATGGGTTGATTTTTCGTTGAAGCAAGCCGCTTCCATCGGTATTATCGGCGGCGCGGACGGTCCTACGGCAATTTTTCTGACAGGACGTTTGGCTCCGGAGCTGATGGGCGCAATCGTTGTTGCCGCATATTCCTATATGGCGCTTGTTCCGATTATTCAGCCGCCGATTATGCGGGCGCTGACAACGGTTGAAGAGCGTAAAATCAAAATGAAACAGCTGCGCGAAGTTTCCCGTAAAGAAAAAATCGTTTTTGTGTTTTTGGTTGTTTCTTTGTGCATTTTGTTCGTGCCGTCGGCGGCTCCGTTGATGGGGATGCTGATGTTCGGCAATCTGCTTAAAGAGTCAAAGGTCGCAGATCGTTTGGCAAAATGCGCGGCGAACGAATTGTGTAATATCGTGACGATTTTCATCGGTTTGACTGTCGGTTCGAAATTATCGGCGGATAAATTCCTGGCGGTGCAGACTTTGGGAATTTTAGTGTTGGGGCTGATCGCTTTTTCGATCGCGACGGCAACCGGTGTTTTGATGGCAAAACTGATGAACAAGTTCAGCAAGGAACAGCTAAATCCGTTGATCGGCGCGGCAGGTGTTTCCGCGGTTCCGATGGCGGCTCGTGTTGCCGACAGAGTGGCTAAAGAAGCAGATCCGACGAACTTTATTTTGATGCATGCGATGGGGCCGAATGTGTCCGGAGTAATCGGATCTGCGGTAGCTGCCGGTATTTTGCTGGTGATGTGCGGCTGATGACGGAGGAAAACGTTTTAACGCTGAAGCAATCCGAAAGTACGGGGCAGGCTCGTGCTCTCGGGTTGTTTTTGTTAAAACGGTACAAGGAAGCGGCGGCAGCTTATGATAAGCTGCTGAAACAAGATTCTGAAAATATGATATTTTGGATAAATCGTATGATTTGCCAGCTGCAGTATTCGCCTGCCGACGTTGCTTTTTTTGATCAAATGATCAAGCGTGTCAACCGTCTGCCGGCACAGGGGTATTTGTGTTTGTCAAACGTGCTGCAGGATTTTGGTCGTGATGAAGAAGCTCTTGTCTTTGTCAACAAAGCGTTGGAGATGGATCCCGAAAACGTGGATGCTTATATTCTTAAAGCGACATTGTTGAACAATTTGGGACGTTCTGACGAATTATTTTTGTTAATGCGGTCGGTTTATCCCCGTTTTAAAAAAGAAGATCGTATTTTATGTTTGGAAGCTTCTTATGCGGCGTTGTTTCAGAATGTGTATCAGACAAATTATTTTTTGGAAAAAGCTTTGAAGCTTAACCGGCCGGCGGTAATTCAAAATGAAATATTTTATCAGGCGCTGTTTTCCGCCGATCGTGCGGAAGATATTCTTGAATTCGGAAACGAAGCTTTGGAGGTTTGGAAAGAAAATCCGGCCGTTTGGGACGCTTTGGCCAGGACAGCGGCATCTTTGGGCGAATATGAAACGGCGGACAGATCCTTTTCGGTGCTGTCGCGTTTGATGGATTTGCCGGAAAATTTGTGTCTGCAATGGATGGACGTTTCATTGAATTTGAAAAAGTATGAGCAGGCGTTTGATTTATTGCTTCAAGTGTATTCTGATTCTGAAGAATGGCTTATTCTGCTTTATGAATTTTTTAAAAGAATGAAGCAGGACGAGGCGGATGAAGAATGTGAGAAAATAGCCGAATTTTTAATGTCGGAAGAAAATAAAACGCCGGAGATGCAGTTTATCTGCGATATGGCGCTTGACGCCGAAAGAACGGAAGCTGTTCCGTTGTTAATGGCTCGGCTGATAAATGATGAAAACGCGGCGAATGAGGTTTCGGCGGCGTCTTACGGTGATCTGTCGCTTTTGGAAAAAACGCTGAATTCTCTTCAGGTTCCTGAAAATCAGTCGTTAAATGTGCTTGATTTAGGATGCGGTACGGGAACTTTGGGATCCGTATTGAAAAAATACAGCCTTTCCGAGGGGACATTGACAGGAGTCGATGTTTCGTCCGTTGCGTTGGATTTTGCTTTTGATGAGGAAACTTATACGGATCTTCAGGAAGAGGATTTGGTTGCGTTTTGCAAAACGAAAGACAACGCGAAAAAATACGATTTGATCGTTTGTATGGATGTATTATCTTATTTTTCCGATTTGGTTCCTGTTTTCAAAGCTGTAAAGTCGGCTTTGAAACAGAACGGTTTGTTCGTTTTTTCCATCCGTCCGTTGGCAAAAACCGATCAGCGGTTTGCTTTCCGAAGCAGCGGTTTCTTTTCGCATAATCCGGAGTTTGTGGAGTCTTGTTTGAAAACGGCCAGACTGCAGAAAAGAGAACTGACGGAAAGCACATTATATCAGACTGAGAAAGAAGAAATGCCGTGCTTGATTTTTGCGGTGCAGAAAAAGAAATAATGCCGCCGGATAATTTGGTCTCCGTTATAAACGAGTTGAATAATCGGGCGGAATATCAGTCTGCCTTGGATAAGGTTTTGCCGATTTTAAATGAGACAATGCCGGATTATGCGCTTTGGATCGGGGCGGGAAACGCTTATTATGGATTAAAACGCTTTAACGAAGCCGAACAAGCGTATTTAAAAGCGGCTTCATTGAATGCGGCTGACGCGGTTTCATTGGCTAATTTGGCCGGAGTTTATTTTGAAACGGCACAGTATGAAAAAGGATTGGACGTTTGTGATCAAGCTTTGATTCGTCAGCCGGATTATTTAAACGTTTTGATTCATCGCGGAAATATGCTGTCATCGTTGAATCGGTACGATGAGGCGGTAAAAACATATCAAAAGGCTTTAAAACTGGCGCCGGACGATTTGTTGACGGCGTTTAATCTGGCATATGCTTTGACGATGACGGAGCAGCTGGATGCCGCCGAAGAAATATATTTGCGGTTATTGGAAGCAGTTCCCGAAGATCAGGAATATTTGTTTGCGTATGCTTCCTTTTTAGAAAAAAAAGAAGCGTTTGATCAAGCTGCCGAAGTGTATTTGCGTTTGTTGAAGATTAAAGAGGAACCGACGATACATATTACGCTCAGCGGTTGTTTGTATAATTTGCAGCTGCAGGGAAAAAACGATCAGGTGCTGAACTTGACGGACAAATGGCTGTCTTTCTTTCCGGACAATCCGGCGGCTTTGCATATGTTGGAAACGTTGAAAAATTCAAAAGAGGTTAAACGGGCTTCCGCCGAATATGTTCAGGAATTATTTGACGCTTTCGCGGATTCGTTTGATTCGGTTTTGGAAGGATTGAACTATCAGGCGCCGTCATTGGTTGCTTCCGCTGTTCAGGAACTGTCATTTGCTTTTCCTCCGGTGATGCTTGATTTAGGATGCGGAACAGGTTTATGTGCCGCGGCAATGACAAAAAAAGGAATTTCTTTTTCGGAGATAATCGGCGTTGATTTGTCTGAAAAAATGCTTAAAAAAGCGGAACAAAGACATATTTATACGACATTGGTTCAAGAGGATATTTTATCGTTTTTGCCATCAAATAAGGATCGTTTTGATTTAGTCGTTTCAGCAGACGTATTAACGTATTTGGGAGATTTGTCCCAAGTGTTTTCCGGTTTGTCGGCGGCTGTTAAAACCGGAGGAAAAATCGTTTTTACCGTCAGTGAAAATACGCGGAATAAAGCAGATTATGCATTGGAACCGTCGGGTCGTTTTATGCACAGCAGAGAATATATTCTGAACGAACTGAATGAAAATGGGTTCAAAGCTGAAAAAATACTTTCCGTCGAACTGCGTCAGGAACTGGGACAGTCCGTTCTTGGGCTGTTATTCGTTGGAAAAAGAGATATAAAAGCTTGATCTTTTAGCGTTTTATTTTTAATAATGGAATAAAAATCGAATCAGAAGAGGTGTTTTATGACAGAAGAAGTCTCAGCGGCCGAAGTGCCGACAGAAACAAAAACAGAAAAAGTGCGTATTCGTTTGTTTTCAAAGGCATGGTTCCTTCAGTTGCTGGAAAATGAGGCAACCAGCGGTTTAGTAATGATTTTTGCTATGATTGCGGCAATCGTTTGCGCCAATACGGCGGCTCGTGAGCCGGTACATCATTTTCTGGAAACAACGATCACAATCGGCGTCGGAAACAGCATGTTTCCTAAATCCATTGAATGGTGGGTGAATGACGTACTGATGGTTTTCTTTTTCCTGTCAGTCGGATTGGAATTGAAACGCGAAATGAAGGAAGGCTTTTTGTCCGATATTCGGCAGGTCTTTGTTCCATGCGTGGCGGCTATCGGAGGAATTTGCTGCCCGGCGATTATTTACGCGATCATCAATAATTCTTCGCCCGAATATATGCATGGTTGGGCTATTCCGACGGCGACGGATATTGCGTTTGCCGTATGCGTTTTGATGTTGGTTGGTGGAACCGTTCCTCAGGCGGCAAAAATCTTTTTATTGGCAATCGCAATTTTTGACGATTTGGGCGCTATTCTTATTATTGCGTTGTTCTATAATCAAGGCGTTTATCTGTCATTATTGGGATATGCGTGCATCGCGACATTTGCATTATATTTGCTGAACAAGATGCGGGTTACGAATTTTTTGCCGTATTTGCTGTTGGGGGTCGTGTTGTGGTATTGCTTCCTGAACGGCGGTATTCATACAACGATTGCAGGCGTTGTGGTCGCGATGGCTTATCCGATGCGCGTTGAGGGAGAGAGAGAATCTCCGCTGAATCATTTAATGAAGCTGTTGAAGCCGTGGGTGGATTTCTTTATTTTGCCGATTTTCGCTTTTGCCAGCGCAGGACTGTATTTAGGCGGCGTCACGGCGGAAACCTTTACGCATACACTGACCTTAGGCATTATTTTCGGCTTGTTCTTCGGCAAGCAGATCGGTATTTTTGCAACGACCTGGGTTTTGATTAAAATGAAGATCGCTTCTTTCCCCAAAACCGTAACGATGTTGGATTTGTACGGCGTAGCTGTTGTTGCCGGCATCGGATTTACGATGGCTTTGTTCGTCGGCAAACTGGCTTTGCCCGGGGAAACAATGCAGCAGGAGATTCGCTTGGGCGTGATTTGCGGATCGGTGATTTCCGCGCTGTGGGGGGCTGTAGTATTCCGCTATGGCCGTCCGTTGAAGCGTTGGTTTATGGTCAAGGTTCTGAAAAAAGAGAATCTGCCTCTTTAAGATCGGAAAAAAAAATCCAAAAAAAGCGGGAATTTTTTAATTCCCGCTTTTTATTATTCCACCGCCTAAAACTAAATCTTTATCATAAAGCACAACAGATTGACCCGGAGCGACGCCGCGTTGGTTCAGTTCAAAATCGATTTTGATTTCATCCGGAGATACGGGGGTAACCAGAACAGGGGTCGGCGGTTGGGAAGAACGGATTTTTGCCAAAGCCGCAAAAGGTGCAGTCGGAGGTTCTATGGAGGACCAACATAAAGACACAGCGGTTAAACCGTGACAAACGTTTTCGTCTTCGTATCCGACAATGACATTGTTTTTATCTTTATCAAAACCGATGACATATAACGGAGCGGGCGCGCTGATGCCCAAGCCTTTGCGCTGACCGATCGTGTAGTTCCAGAAGCCGTTATGCTTTCCCATAACAGTGCCGTCTTTCATTATAAACAATCCCGGTTTTGGTTCGGCTTGTAAAATATCGTTGATATTGCCGGAGTAAAAATCTTGACTGTCGGGTTTGTCGCTGACGGGTAGGCCGACGGTACGGGCAATATCGCGTATTTCCATTTTTGTTTTATCGCCCAAAGGAAGCAGAATGCCCGCTAATTGTTCCTGATTGAGGCGGTAGAGAAAATAAGATTGGTCTTTTTTGTCGTCAATGCCGCGGCAGAGGCAATAGCGGTTTGTTTCGGTGTTTAAAAAAATGCGGGCATAGTGTCCCGTAGCGAATTTATCAAAATCAATGCCGGCGGCGCGGGCGGCATCGGGCAGAGCCTGAAATTTGATTTTTGCATTACACCATACGCACGGATTCGGGGTTCGGCCGGACATATACTCATTTTTAAAATTGGCCAAAACGGTTTTCTTGTAAATCTCCGAGCAATCAACCGTACGGTAGGGAATATTCAGAAGGCTGCAAATTTCCTGCGCGGCGGCAATATCTTGCTCTTCATGCGGGGAAAAACAAGCGTCGGCAGTAGAAATGCCGGAAAAAGACCGGCCTTTTTCCCAAATAGACATTGTTGCGCCGATGACTTCATGTCCGGCTTGTTTCATCAGATAAGCGGCAACGGCGGAATCAACTCCGCCGCTCATTCCAACGAGAACTTTCATAAAAAAAACCTTTATTCGGAATAAGTATTGAACATTTCACGCAATTCGTCGATTTTTTGCTGTCGTTCCTCTTCCGAAGAAGAGGTAAAACTTTGAACAACGCAATGCTGCAAATGCGATTTCAATACATTTGCTTCGACGGCGCGTATGGCGGAACGTACGGCACGCAGCTGAGATAGAATTTCCGCACATTCCCGATGTTCGGCGATCATTTTTTTTATTCCTTCGATTTGTCCCGAGATACGATTCAAACGGCCGGTTTCCTTGAAATGATCCGGCTGATTTGTAATGTTGGTCATATTTTTCTCCGCATAAGAATTTTTTTAATGTTAATCGGTTTGGAAGGATAAAAAAAGCTTTTTAATAAAAAAACAAAGGCGGGGAAAACCCTGCCTTTGCTTTTTTTATAGCTCTGTAGGCAATTAGAACAAGCTCAGCACGCTCTGCGAAGCCTGAGAAGCCAACGACAAAGAATTGACACCCAACTGCTGACGTGTCTGAAGAGCCAGCATATTCGCCGCTTCTTCGTTCATGTCCGCCAGCGTCAGCTTGTCGGCGCCGGACTGCAGATTGTTGATCATATTCTGTGTGAAGTCTTCGCGGATCTGAACCGTGGACAAGTTCTGACCAAATTCAGAAGCTTGTGCACGCAGCATCGAAGTCGCCTTTGAAATCTGATCCAAAGCCTTGTCAATGCTGTTGTTGTCGATCCATTCGTTTGCGGCGGCCGTGAAGCCCAATCCGACGGAGTCAAACGTGACACCTTTCAGCTCCAGAGAGCTGGTACGGTTTTCGTTGAAGTTCACCGTCAGGTTGTCGCCTTTCAGCAGGTTGATGCCTTTGTAGGACGTATCCTGCACCAATTCATCGATTTGTGTCAGAATGTTGTTGAATTGGCTGGCATAGGCAGCGCGTTCGTTGTTGCCGTTTGTGGCAGCCCCGGAAACGCCCAGACCGTCAGCCAAAGCGCCGGAAATGACCAGATCGTCACCTTGTTCGGAT
>JAFVEJ010000172.1 GCA_017476085.1 Alphaproteobacteria bacterium | reverse complement strand
CTGGGCAGATAGCTCATCAAATAATGCGCCGTCCCTTGAACGGCGACCAATACTTTTTCGCCGACTCGAGGAAAACGGTACATTCCGTTCAGCTCTCCCCCGACCGGCATTGTCAGATGGATTTTCGCCGCCATCTGATCGGTTGCCGGCTTTAAGGAAGGATCGTTCACCTTTTTGATCGCATAGAACGAATACATATCCTCGCTTTGGATGCATTGCCCCGTCAGATCGTTTCCGTCCGCCGTCTGGATTTTCCCTTCGGCATCGGTAACGACCATTTCCTGCAATATCATACTTCACCTCTGCGAAAGACGACGCATTGCGGACAAAAACGCCTGTCGGCCGAAGAACCGTAATTCATCGCCGAAAAAGAAACTTCCGTGATTTCTTCGTTTCCGGCCGCATCCGGCGCGACAGCCAAAGTCGCCGGCCATTTCGCGCGGCAGTGCGTCTGCGACTGCGTTATCATCGCCGAAACGGCCTGCGTGTTTTTGGCGCCGTAGAAATGCGCCAGAGAAAACATCCGGCACGGCATCAACAGCAAATTGTCGCCCCTGCCCCTCCAGACATCTTTTTCCAGTTGGAAAGAACGGTATTTCGCCTGTAAAATCAGAGCCACATCGTCATCGACGGATTTTTTGTCGGCATCGCGCGTATAGCCGTGGAAATGGGACGAATAAACCCTGCGTTTATCTTTGTTTTCCGTTTTTCCGACTTTCCAGCCATAGGAACCGACATTGGAATTCGGATACGTTTCCTGCAGCATCACGCCGTCGTAGCCGTCCAACCGTTTCATCTGCCAACCGTCCATACGCCACAAATTGTTGGCGCCGTTTTCCGTACGGAAATCGAACTGGGACACGGACGGGACGGAACGGCCGTCGGAATAAACGACGTCCGCCCAGTCCGGATAACGTTCACCGGCCGAAAAATACAGATCGGCGCTGCCCAAACCGTTGGAAGACGCTTTCGCGTGTTTGAACGAAAAGCTTAAACCGTACAACGAGGTCAGACGTTTCACAAAATCGTAATTCGATTCGCCGTCCTGCTCATAAATGCCGAACGCGTTAAACGGGCGGCGGGAAACGAGTTCTTCCGAAAAATTCGCCTGAAGCTCCTGTTCCGCGAAAACTTCCGTCAAAACGTCCAACGGCGTTTTACGGCTGTAAGACGCTTTGCGGATAATGTGTTTGAGCTTGGACATCGCCGGTTCGATATGAACGCGGTAGGAAAAGCAGTCCATCTTATCCGACGAATAGAAAACCCCCGTATGCTCAATGGCCGTAACGATCCCGCTGAACCAGCGCGTGCGTTTCTGCGTCGCCTTGGACAACCTTTGCGTAAGCGAAAGCGTTACATTCAGAAACAACGCTTCGGACAACTGTTCATAAGTGTACGCTTTATCAGACAAAACGATGACATCGGCTTCGTAAAGTTCCGAAATCGCTTCGTTCAAAACGACATCATACACATAAAAATCATCAAACTTCCCGCCAGCAAATTTGATATTCAGCATTTCATTCACAGCCACTGACATAATTTTATTCCTTAAACGATTTCATTGACATTCGGGCAAACCGCGACGGCCGTCGCAATCGGCGCCCCCATGGCCGGCGGGGAAATCCCCGTGACCATTGAACCCAGATTGGCGATCGGACGGCCTTTTGCCAATTTATTGATCGCGGTCGTCATCGTAACCGCGCCGACGCACATCGGACCGGCCACCGCGTCGCCCATACAGGCGACCGGCAGTCCCTTGACCATTGTGGTTATCCCGCCGGGGCCGATGATGACATCACCGGTCGCCGTCAGGTTCGCTATTGTTGCTACAGGTGTGGGCATGATCAATCCTCCTTGTTTTCAAACGCGTAGGTGAACTGTTCGTCTTTCGCGTCCACGACCGCTTTTTTCAGTGTGTGGCCTTCCATCGTGTTGCGCAGGAACGCCGCGCTGATTTCGGGCAGCAGGTCGTTGTTAATAATTGCGTCAATCAAACGCGCGCCGGACGCCGCGTTGTTGCACCGGCGGATGATTTCGTTGCGCACGTTGTCCGTGTAAGTCAATTCGGCCTTGTAGTTTTCCTTGACGCGTTTGACGACTTTCGCCAGCTTCAGGTCGATGATGTTATACAGAGCCTTCTTGCCCAACGGATAGTACGGAACGATGGAAATACGTCCCAGCAAAGCCGCGGGGAACACTTTCATCATCGCGGGACGGACGGCTTCTTCCAAAGTCGCCATATCGGGCAGATTGTCCTCGTCTTCGCACAGATCGCAGATCGCGTTGTCGCCGACGTTGGTCGTCAGCAGGATGATCGTGTTGCGGAAGTTCAACAAACGTCCCGCGCAGTCTTCCCTTTGTCACTTGTCAAAGACCTGGAAGAAGATTTCGTGTACGTCGGGATGGGCTTTTTCCACTTCGTCCAACAAAACGACGCTGTACGGCTTGCGGCGGACGGCCTCGGTCAAAACGCCGCCTTCACCGTAACCGACATATCCCGGAGGGGCGCCTTTCAGCGTGGAAACGGTATGCGATTCCTGAAATTCGCTCATATTGATCGTAACGATGTTCTGTTCGCTGCCGTACATCTGTTCCGCCAGAGCCAGAGCCGTTTCCGTCTTTCCGACGCCGCTTGGCCCCGCCAGCATGATGACCGCGATCGGGCGGTTCGGATCGGCCAGAGAAGCCCGAGCCGTCATCACGCGCTTGGCAATCAGGTCAAGCCCGTGTTTCTGACCGATGACGCGTTTGTTCATTTCGTCGCCGAGGTTCAGAACGGACTGGATTTCGTTCTTGACCATACGGCCCAGAGGAATCCCCGTCCATTCGGAAATGATGGTTGAAACGGCCTGCGTGTCGACCTGCGGCAAAACCAGAGGATCATCGCCCTGCAAATCGGACAGTTCTTTTTGTTTCGCGACCAGTTCTTCACGGATTTTTTCGTCCGAAGCGCCTTGTTCGCGCAAAGAATCGCGCAGTTTCGCGCATTCGGCGACGACGGCTTTTTCTTTGGCCAGACGGTCCTCCAAACCGGCTTTCTTTTCGTTTTGTTTTGCCAGTTCCGCATCCAGTTCCGTCAATTTTTCCTTATGGTCGCATCCTTCGCTTTCCTCGCGGTTCAGGATTTCCTTTTCCAGTTCCAGAGCCGAAATCTTGCGTTTGCAGAATTCCAGTTCCGCCGGATCGGAATTCTGGCTCAACGCCACGCGGGCGCAGGCCGTATCCAGAATGCTGACGGCCTTGTCGGGCAGCTGACGCGCCGGAATGTAGCGGCGGGAAAGCTTCACGGCGGCGGACAACGCTTCATCCAGCACCAAAACGTTATGATGCTTTTCCAAAGAACCGACCATACCGCGCATCATCTGCGTCGCCTTGTCGTCGTCGGGTTCGTCGACCAGAATGTTCTGGAAACGGCGGGTCAAAGCCGGATCCTTTTCAAAGTATTTGACGTATTCCGCCCAGGTCGTCGCCGCGATGCACCGCAACTGACCGCGCGCCAAAGCGGGCTTCAACAGGTTCGCAGCGTCGTTCTGTCCCGCCGCGCCGCCCGCACCGATCAGCGTATGCGCTTCGTCGATGAACAGAATGATCGGCGTGTCGGACGTCTGCACTTCCTCGATCACCTGTTTCAAACGGTTTTCAAATTCGCCTTTCATACTGGCACCCGCCTGCAGCAAACCGATATCCAAAGAACGCAGGACGGTTCCTTTCAGACAATCGGGAACATCGCCGGCCGCCAATCTTTGAGCGAATCCTTCGACAACGGCGGTTTTACCGACACCGGCATCACCGGTCAAAATCGGGTTGTTCTGACGGCGGCGCATCAAAATATCGATGATTTTACGGATTTCCGCATCGCGTCCGACGACCGGATCGCTTTTGCCTTCTTTCGCCTGTGCGGTCATATCAACGGTATAAAGCTTCAACGCCTCGCCTTTTCCCATCGCCGCCGATCCCATCATTTGTCCGGCCTGTCCCGTCGCGGCGCCTTCACCGGAAGCGACAACGGACGTTTCGCCTGAAGCGGAAACGATGTCTTTAAACTGTTCAACCAGCAAATCGCCGTTAATGCGAATGAATTCATTGCTCATATCGTGCAGCAGACGCGCCAGTTCGGGCGACTGTTTCAACGCGCAGAGCAAATGCCCCGTACGGATCGCGCTTTCCCCGAAAACCAAAGAGGCGGTCATCCACGCTTCCTGAACAGCTTGCTGAATCGTCGCGGAAAAATCGCTGATGGAGCTGGCTCCCCGCGGCAGGGCGTCCAACGCGCGCGTCATGTCTTTGGCGATTTTGGCTTCGTCCAAAGCAAAATGCTTGATTGCCGCGTGCCAATCCGTATTTTCGCTCATCAGGATCTGATTTACCCAATGTACCAGTTCCACATACGGATTGCCCCGCGTTTTGCATAAAATCGTCGCGCTTTCGATCGCTTTGTAGGCCGCCTGATCCAATTTTGAAAAAAGCTGCACACGTTTCAGTTTTGCCATAGATTTTTCTCCTGCTGTTTGAAAGAAGCTTTATGATGTTTGGTGTAAATTCTTGAAGCTCTGATTGTTATTTTAATATTTCCGTCGTCTTTCGGCCGCCCCAAAAGCAACCCCCGCCCCAGTCCGACGCCTTCGTCCGCCCCGCCGAAAACGACTTTCGGAACCGTATTTCCGATGACGACGAACGTCAGCGAATATTCCAACGGTCTGTCCAGATAAGACGTGATCACTTTATTGATCAAATCGAATCCCTTGTTTCCCGGCATCCATTTCCGGCTTTCGGAAAAGGGAAGAGGTTCCGTTTCGACCGAAAATTCGCGCGTAACGCTCATATAAGTGCGGCCGAGCTGAACATTCTTTCCCAAAACGCTCGTATCCCGACGCCCCAGATGACTCCGCGCGCCTTTCGGAATGTCGTAAGAAGAGGCAACAAAATCTTTGACCTTTATACCGACATTCATAATTCTGCGTAAAATCTCCTCCAGCGAAGTGCGGCTTTTGACCGGCCGGCCGAAGTGGTTGGCATAGTTCGCCATCAGATGCGGAAAAGCGGTATCGGAAGTTTTCATATCCGGCGCGGCACCGGCCAGACTGCGGATGATGTCGGTGATTTTATCGTCATCGGGACGGTCGAACGAAACTGCCTGCTCGTTTTCCGCCCACGCCCGATAAAACAAAGTCAGAAAACGGTGGTTGATAATGTCCAGAAAGCGCCGCCACGTCTGGTCGTAATAGTTGTGCGAACGCTGGAAAACATTGTCCGTAAATTCCAGCGGCATCGGACCGTTCACCCCTAAAAGTCCGAAGAAATATGTCATAATCAACGCTTCGGCGTTTCCGTTCCCCTGCCGAATCTCCGAAATTTCGGTCGGCGGAAAATGCAAATAAGGAGTCTGACCGAAACGCACGTTTTCCTGCGTCGGACGCGCGGCTTTTCCCAGACGCGGAAAATCCGGCCGGCCGTTTCCGATCCGCCGAACCAGTTCAAAGAAATCCGGAGCCCCCGTCCCGTTGCGCAGCCGACGGGAAGCCTGTTTGACTAATTTTCCAACGTCTTCCATGTCACGATGTGTCCCGATTGCTGCGTAGAGAACTCAATCTCCAATAAAGAATTAAGCGGCGTGAAAGACCTGAAAAGCTCTTTTAACACCACGGCAAAAATGTAAACACCCGTTCCGGCGAAGGCCTGTTCGTTCAAAATGCACGAAACGCGCCACCCCGGTTCGAAAAAGACGACGCCGTCCCTGATGAATCTGAATGTTTCGGGCTGGCCGGTCAAAGAAACGATGCCGTCAACCATCCGTTCCGTTTCTTCGGCGGAACGGATGGCATAATTGCCCAACAGCGTTTTCAGCATTTCCAAAGGAAAACCGCCTTCCTGCCAAAACATTCCCGACAAATTGAATCCGATATGGGCGACCTTTGCCCAATCCGACGAACTGCCCGTCATAATCAAAGGATAGCCCGGACGGGTCGGCATCATAATGAACGAAGCCGTCTGCACGGCGGATTCCGAAGCCGTCAAGGCCGATTGTTCTGTCAAAAGCAACGGCAAATCCCTGTTTGTGCAAATCAATTCGGCGGAAAACTGGGACGCGTCGAACAAATCGTCTCCCCGTTCCGTCAGAGAAACGAAAACCTCCGTCCCCGTGTAAGAGCTTCGCTGAGTCGCTTTGCGGTCGAACAGGCTTTTTTCCCGATGCCGGCAAAAAAAGTTCCTTTTGTCGTTTTCGGCGTCCTTGTCCCCTTCTTCGTAAAAGTTCGCCGCTGTAAACAAGGTTTCGTTGCGTTCGTTGAAAAATTCCAGCCGACGAATGTCGTAAACTTCATAATCGCGGGGAGCCGTCCTGTCGGCAACGATTTGAAATTCGTAAGCGTCTTTGTCCAGAAAAGCTCTGTCGGAACGTTTTTTGAACAGATTTAAAACAGGCAGGCAATTCGTTTTAACCGTCTGAGGCGTGATTTCGTTGACCAGTTCCGCCTCGCGGCGGCTGAATGCGATCAGTAATTCGAAACGGTTTTCTTTTGACGCGAAAGCACCGGCTATGTTTTTAAGGGAAACAAATTTGAAAAAGGCCGGATACGATAAAAAGCTTTGTAAAATATGCAATCCGCGCAGATTTTCCCGAACACAGTCGAACACCGTCCGCATCGATGCGGCCGGCATATCGAATCCGACGTCGGGCAACGGTGTGAAATTTTCGGAATCCGTCGAAAAATAAACCTGTTCCGTTTCCGTTTGCAACTGGTTCATCAACACGGAAGACATGGCGTCCGGCAGATTTAAAAACAAAATCAGATCGGAAATTTTCAAATCCGACAGCGGCCGGGCGTTCGTCATTTCAAATGTCAGTTTCAGCGCCGCGGCATGAGCTTTTCCCGTATTGAAACGGGAAATATCGCGCGTAACATATTGCGCGTCCGTCACCCTCAACGGCGAAAGCTCCGTTTCCCAGACGGACGTAAAACGGCACGGCGTGTTGATCGACGGGATAAAAGCGTCGAAAGCGGAATTGGCCGGCAAAACGATGCCCCGTCTGACCTTGTCGTTTTCAAGGTCGATTCCCGTTTCGATGACAGCCCCCGAAGCAATCGGATACAGCGCGTCCGGCGCCACGGAGTTCAGAACGGATTCCAACAGTCGTTTATGCCCGTCGTCCAGTTTTTTTTCAACACGTGCCGCCAGAAAAGCCGTCCCTTCTAACAAACGTTCGACATACGGATCGCGGCAATCGAAAGAAGACAAACTCAGCCGTGCGGCTATTTTGGGAAACTCTTCGGCAAATTCCGCGCCCAAAGTGCGCAGATATCCCAGATTTTCACGATAGTAGTCCAGAAAATCCATTTGTCTTTCCCCGCCTTGCCGTTAAGAACTCTTCAACAAAGAGTTACCCGTTTCCAAATCCAAACGGGAAATGAAAACGATCTCTTCACTTAATTCGGGGACATCGATCATACCGGAAATCTGGAACTCCAGAACGGATTTGGTTTCCCTGTCGTTTTGCGTCAAAGTGACATCAATCGAATCCGGTTTCAGACGCGGTTCGAAAATCCGCAGCTGATGCCGGATATGCTCGCGAATTTCTTCCTTATCGTCCTGCGTGCAGACTTTCCCGCAAAAATCGTCCAATCCGAATGCCAATACGGAATCCTTCAATTCGTCGCTTTTTCCCAGATCGTCTTCCTGCGGATGGGAACGGGAATTTAAAAGCATTTCGATATTGTCGAAAATATCCTTTTTCAGCTGTTTGATCGTAATACCCGTCGAATAGTTTTCCTTCTTTTCATCAGGGGCGGAATCGGTCAGACGACGCAGCAAACACGGCCAGTATTTGGCGTCCTCTTTGGATTTGAAAGCTTCCTTATCCATATTCCCCCCGAAAAAAAGGCATAAGAGGAAAGCCGTATATACGGCTTTCCCCTTTTATCGCAAAAGCGATTAAGCGTTGGCGATCTGGTCGAAAGCCGCTTCGATAGCGCCGTCCTTAGTGTTGTCCGGCTTAATCGGGGTGACTTTCCACGTCATCTTTCCGACAACCAATTCGACTTCTTCAACGATTTCCGTCGTAGCTTCGTTGGTAACCGTTTTGACTTCGGCTTTGGCGACTTTGACGTTTTCCATCTTGATTTCATAGACGGGAACCTGAACGCCGGCGATCGCGCGGCAGCTGGCAAATTCGGCCTTGGCGATCTTCTGACCGTTCATGCAGAACTGCTGCAGCTTCGGTGTAGCCTTATCGACGGGGTGAACGAACTTGAACGGAATGAACTGCCCGCGGCCGGAAACATCGGCGCCGCGCTGCATCGAAACGTTCTGCATCGCACCGTGTGCAACTTCCATCACTTCGATCCAGTTCGAATGACCTTTATCGTTGGACTGTCCGTCAATGCCTTCCAATTTCAAAAAGAAATCAACCGCCATATTTTTTCTCCTCAAATAATTTATGTGATTTAAAGCGGGCTTTTTATTATGAAAAAGAAAAAAGCCCTAAAAAACTTTATTTCGCGCCGCTCGGGACTTTCGTGACCAAGCGCAAAGACGTGGTCAGACCTTCCAACTGATAGTGCGGACGCAAATAGAATTTAGCCGAATAGTATCCGGGCTGACCTTCAACCGAATCGACCTCAACCTTGGCTTCAGCCAACGGATATTTCGCTTTGACTTCCTCGGACGCGTTCGGGTCGCTGGTCACATAGTTGGAAATCCAATCGCCCAGCCAACGCTGCATATCCGCTTTTTCCTTAAAGGAACCGATCTTGTCGCGAACGATGCATTTCAGATAGTGGGCAAAACGGCTCGTTGCAAAGATATACGGCAAACGGGCGGACAAAGCGGCATTCGCCGTCGCGTCCGGAGAGTCGTATTCCTTCGGCTTGTTGACCGTCTGACCGCCCAGGAAAACGGCGTAGTCCGTATTTTTCCAGTGAATCAGCGGCAGGAAACCGTTCGCGGACAATTCCGCTTCGCGGCGGTCGGTAATCGCGACTTCGGTCGGGCATTTCATCGCCACGCCGCCGTCATCAGTCGGGAACGTGTGCGTCGGCAGACCTTGAACAGCGCCGCCGGATTCCACGCCGCGAATGTTCGCGCACCAACCGTATTCCGAGAAAGAACGGTTGATGTTCACGCCCATCGCATAGGCGGCGTTCATCCAGTTGTACTTGTCGCTGGAACCTGCGCCGGTATCTTCTTCAAAATTGAATTCTTCGACCGGATTGGTTTTAGCGCCGTACGGCATACGGCTCAACACACGCGGCATCGCCAAAGCGACGTAGCGGCTGTCGTCCGATTCGCGGAAGGAACGCCATGCAGCGTATTCCGGCGTGCCGAAAATCTTGGTGATATCGCGCGGATTGGACAATTCCTGCCAGGAATCCATATTCATAATGGACGGATCGGCAGCGGAAATGAACGGCATATGGGACGCCGCCGCAATCTGCGCCATTCCCTTCAGGATTTCCAAATCCGGAGCGGTATGGTTGAAATAATAGTCGCCGATCAAACAGCCGTACGGTTCGCCGCCCGCCGTGCCGTATTCGTCTTCATACAGCTTTTTGAACAGAGGGCTCTGATCCCAAGCCGTGCCTTTGAATTTCTTCAGACTCTTGGCGACTTCCTGCTTGGACACGTTCATCACGCGGATCTTCAGCGTTTCGTTCGTCTGCGTATTGTTGACCAGATAGTTCAGACCGCGCCATGCGCCTTCCAGTTTTGAAAAGTCCTGATGATGCATAATCAGGTTGACCTGTTCGGAAATCTTCTTGTCCAGTTCCGCGATGATGCCTTCGATCGTCTTGATCGAATTGTCGGACACCAGAGCCGTGTTTTCCAAAGCCTGACCGACCAACGTTTTCACCGCGTTCTGAACGGCGGAGTTGGCCTCTTCCGATTTCGGTTTGAATTCCTGATTCAAAAGCTTTTCGAAATCGGACATTTCGAGCGTTTCGGCGCTCAAAGAATCAATTTGCTGTTGTGCTTCGTTTGCCATTGATAAAAACCTTCTTCGTTAAATCACTTATCCGCCTTTTCGGCATCCGCCGCGGGAGCATCCGCCGCTTCTTTTTCCTTGGCTTTCTGAGATAAAGCCTTCATCAAAGCCGGATCTTCCAAAATCTTGTTCAGCAATTCTTCCGCGCCGGATTTGCCGTCCATATAGGACAGCAGGTTCGCCAACTCCTGACGGGCTTTCAACAAGTCCTTCAACCCGTCAACTTTCGAGGCAACGGCCGCGGGCGAAAAATCATCCATGCTTTCAAACGTCATATCGACCGCCAGATTCCCTTCGCCCGTCATCACGTTCGGGACGTTGAACGCGACACGCGGTTTGACGCTTTTCAAACGATCGTCAAAGTTGTCCGCATCGATTTCCATCATTTTGCGGTCTTCCAGCTTGGGAAGCGGTTCGGCGGGTTTGCCCGACAAATCGGACATCACACCCATGACGAACGGCAAATTGACTTTCTTTTCCGCCCCGTACAGTTCAACATCATATTCGACCTGAACGCGCGGCGCTCTGTTTTTACCGATAAATTTCTGACCACTGTTAGAAGCCATTTTTTCCACCTTTATTTAGTTAACACTGTTATTCAATTGATCCGCCGTCATTTTCATCCGGACGAACTCCCAGAATATCCCGTCCGCGCGACAAAGCGTCGGGAGCGATATCCGCTAACAAATCCATAAAATTCATTTCGGACAGACGCAATGCGCGTTCAATCAGATAGGGAACGGGACTGGTCGGCTCTTCCGAACGGAAGTATTCAGCCCCTTTTTTTAAAAGCAATAAAGCTTCCGCGCGAGTCGTCGCCCGAATCGAAGCCAAATCGCTGAAATTGTTTTTAATTACCGGCCGAATTGCCGCCGCGGTCGGCGCGTCTTCATTTTCCGTTTCTTCGGAAGAAACATCGGAAGTCTGTTCCGTAAAAGCATTCGTAAAACGGGAATAGAACGTCTGAAAACGTTTTAATTCCTTCTGCAAAGCTGACATATTCAAGGAATATCCGCCTTCCATTTTTTCGTTCATAACAGTGCAGATGCTTTCGATATTTCCCTGAATTTTATCCAAAAGGGCTGCGCGCGCCTGAATTTTTTCAACCGGCAGACTCATCATTTCGGCAGCGATCAGTTTGGAATCCACCGGTGTTTCGCTTTCGATCTCCCCATTGGAAATCATCACGTCCCGCATCGTGTACGGCAACTCCGGCATCAAACGGACGGCACGCAGTTTCGACAGAAACATGACGGGATCGTTGAACGCGCCCGGCAAAGGCGACAACATTGCCATAATGTTCAGCCGTTCCAGCGGGTCGTTGTCATCTTCCGGATCCAAACGGGGATAAAAGGACTCCCACATCTCCGCAATCAGCCAACCGATAACATCCAATCCTTCGGCGAAACCTTCCAACTCGTTCAGTTCGGTTTCCGCCACGCACAAATAAACTGCCACACGCAGATCACGGGTTGTCTTCCACAGTTCCAGACAATCTTTTTCCAACTGACGGTAATTCGGTTCTTTTCCGGCTTCTTCATCGGCTACGATTAAACCTTCTAAACCCAAATAATGCTGATCATATTCCGGATTTTCACCAGCCTGATCACTGCCTGTCAATACTTGCTTCAAATCCTGTGCGGCAATCAAAGTCACCTCCGCTATCCGATATTTCAATAGGCTGTTTCTTCGGCAAACACCCTTTATTTATAAGGTAATTACATAATTTTTGGAAAAAATACAATAAATTTTTATATCAAAATATTTCAAATATATTTTTCAAAAAAAACAAGAAACAAAATGTAAAAAAACAATTTTAAATCACAGAAAAATGCTTCAGCGCATTAAAAATACCATCATTATCTACGGCAGTAGAAATATAATCCGCGGCGGCTTTGGCCGTTTTGCCGGCATTTCCCATCGCTACGCCGATACCGGCATATTCCAGCATATCAACGTCATTTCCGCCGTCGCCGAAAGCCATGATTTCTTCACGTTTGATGCCGTACTTTTCACAAACCTTTGCGATACCGACATGCTTGCCGCCGTTTTCCGCAATCACATTCACAAAAGTCGGATACCACCGCACCGCCCTGCATCCCGGCAAATGAGCGACAAGCTCCGCTTCCTCTTCAGGCTTTACGAAAGCTGTCATCTGATAAACATCTTGTTTCAGCCGCGATATATCTGCCGTCTGCGGTTCCGGTTCGTCAACCCCGACCAACCGGATTAATTCGCGCACTCTGTCATTTATCAGATTGAAAAAATTCGCGCCGACCGTTTCAAAACTCGACGCAATTTGTTTTTCTTTCAAATATGGCAATACGGATAAAATCGTTTCTGACGGCAGCGGCGCATTATATAAAATTTCTGATTCATCAAAGCAATATTGCCCGTTAAACGTGATTAAGCCGTCAAAATCGAAATACTTTTTCATAAAATCGACGCTTTGGGGCGCTCGTCCGGTCGCGATAAAAAGTTTTATCCCTTTTTGGCGCAAAATCTCTAACGCCCGCTGTGTCGATTCCGGCATTGTGTGCGTATCGAATGTGATCAGGGTTCCATCAATATCAAAGAAAACAGCTTTAATCATCAGCTTTTTCTTCAATCTCCTGTTCAGAAACAATTAAATCCCGCTGAACCTTTTCAGAAGCCAGCAAAGCGTCGATCCTATCCGCTTCGGCCTGCGCGCCGTCCGCAAAAAAACGGATTTCCGGCGTTAAGCGCAAGCGGATTTTCGTCCCCAGAATTTTGCGGAAAAAACCGGACTGCTTGTTCAAAGCCTTGGCCAAATCCGCTGCGGAGCTTTGCTCTATCGCCAAAACGGAAATATACGCTTTGCAATACGAAAAATCAGGCGACACCTTGACTTCCATCACGGAAACGGGCGGACAGCCCAGAAAATCTTTCGGTACATTGCCGCGCTGAAAACATTCTGCCAAAATATGGCGGATTTGTTCCGCCACACGCAGTTGACGCTGTGTCACCGGTCTGGGATCAGAGCGCATAAGCAGTTCTCCTTAAATTCTTACAGCTGCACGTCTTCAAGCTTGGCGGCGACTTCTTCGATTTCATAACATTCAACCGTATCATCAACCTGAATATCATTGAAGTTTTCAAAACTCATACCGCATTCGTAGCCTTCCCGAACTTCCTTGACATCGTCCTTGAAACGTTTCAGCTGTGCCATCATACCGTCATGATAAACAACATTCGACCTCAGCAAACGGACATGTGCGCCGCGCTTCATCAAGCCTTCCTTGACCATACAACCGGCAACCTTGCCCACCTTGGAGATATTGTAAACCTGACGAATCTTCGCATACCCCAAAATCTTTTCGTGAAGTTCGGGCGCCAGCATCCCTTCCAAAGCCGCATGAATATCATCCGCCACATTGTAAATAATGGAATGATAACGGATCTCTATGCCGTCGCGCTTTGCCGCCGTACGGGCAAGCGTATTCGCGCGGACGTTAAAGCCGATAATCAGCGCGCTGGAAGCTTTGGCCAGCGTCACGTCGGATTCATTGATCGCACCGACCGCCGCATGCAGAATGCGGACTTTAGCCTTGTCCGTGGAAATTTTGTTCAGCGTTGCCGTCAACGCTTCGACGGAGCCCTGAACATCCGCTTTGATCACAACCGGCAATTCTTTAGCTTCTCCGGACTTGATCTTATCAAACATCTGTTCCATTGCCGAACGGGTTGAACGAACCTGCAGCGCTTCGCGTTCCTTGCGCTGACGATAGGCGGCCACTTCGCGGGCGCGGTCTTCGTCGTTGACGACGATAAAGTCGTCACCAGCCGACGGCGTGGACTGGAAGCCCAACACTTCGACAGGGAAAGACGGGCCGGCTTCCGTTACACGCTGACCGTGTTCGTCCACCATCGCGCGGACACGTCCCCAATCTTTACCGGCCACAAAAATATCGCCTTGATGCAATGTGCCGCGCTGAACCAAAACGGTTGCCACGGATCCCCGCCCTTTTTCCATTTTGGCTTCAATAATCGCACCTTCCGCCATATGGTTCGGATTGGCTTTCAAATCCAGAATTTCGGCCTGCAGCAAAATCGCTTCGACCAACTTGTCCAGATTAATGCGCTTCTTAGCGGAAACCTCGACCGCCAACACATCGCCGCCCATGCTTTCGACGACGACTTCATGCGACAATAAATCCGTACGGACTTTTTCGGGATTGGCCCCCGGAACGTCGATCTTGTTGATCGCGACAACGATCGGAACACCCGCCGCTTTTGCGTGCGTGATCGCTTCAATCGTCTGCGGCATAATGCCGTCATTCGCCGCAACAACCAAAACAACACTATCCGTTACCTTAGCTCCGCGGGCGCGCATTTCCGTAAAGGCAGCGTGCCCCGGCGTGTCAATAAAGGTGACTTTCTGTCCGTTTTCCAAAGTAATCTGATACGCGCCGATATGCTGCGTAATACCGCCGGCTTCATGCGCCGCGACATCGGTTGAACGCAGGTTATCCAGCAAAGACGTTTTGCCATGGTCAACGTGTCCCATAACCGGTACTACGGGCGGACGAGGCAACGTATCCTCATCGGGGTCCGGCGCATCGCGCAGATTGTCTTCCACATCGGCTTCGTTGACGCGTTTGGCCTTGTGTCCCATTTCTTCAACGATGATCTGTGCGATATCGGCATCAATCGTTTGCGTAATTGTCGCCATCACGCCCATTTTCATCAGCTGTTTGACAACGTCGGCACCGCGTTCGGACATACGGGAAGCCAATTCCTGAACTGTAATCGTTTCGGGAATAATAACTTCGCGGTAAACTTTTTCGGCCGGCTTGACGGAACCCGACATTTTTTGACGTTCTTTTTCACGGGCACGCTTAATGGAAGCCAAAGAACGCCCTCTGACTTCTTCATCGTCTCCGCGCATCAAAGCCGACATATTCATACGTCCGCCGCGCCACTTTTCCTCACCGCCGCTGCCGCGTCTGGAATGATTGCCGCGCATTTCATCATCATGGAACTCACGGCGTTTATAACTGTTTTTCAGGCGGTGATTTTCAGCGGCTTCCGCATCTTCCGGAGACATTGCCGGCTGCTGATGCTGAACGGGAGCGGAACGTTTTTCCGCAGGCTTTTTACGATCTTCTTTTTTTACCATTACGGCAGGTGCGGCTTTTTCGGTTTTTTGAACGACCGCCTGTTCCGCTTCACGGCGTTTGCGTTCAGCTTCTTCTTCAGCGCGGCGCTTAGCTTCTTCCGCCTTGCGTTTTTCTTCCTCGATAGCGCGAATTTTAGCCTCTTCTTCCGCCTTGATACGATTTTCTTCGTCTTCTTTTATTGCGTCTTTCAGCACTTTCAAGCGACGCGCTTTTTCGCTGTCCAGAACTTCGACAGAGCTTGTCTCATTTTCCTTCACGCCTTGAATATTGCCCTGCGCGTCCGTTACGAAAGAGCGTTTTTTGCGCACTTCAACCTGAACGGATCGCGAGCGTCCCGTCCCCAAATTTTGATGCACACGACCGGCATCAACCGGTTTTTTCAATTCCAGCTTAGGGCGGGAAAGAGTAAGAGGAGCTTTTTCTTTTTTATCGTTCGAGTCTGTCATAAATCAATCAGCCTTTTTACACCTTAGAAAAATTCATTTTTGCAATATGCCGCAAAACGCCCGGCTTCCGCAACAAATAAATCACTTATGCCGCCGAATTTCAACGCCGCATGCATACAAACGCCCGTGCCGAGAGCCTGCGCCGCCTGGTCTGCCGTCAAAATCTGAATGACGGGAACATTGTCAGGACATAAACGCTTCAGCTTCTCTTTGCCGTCCGCGGCCGCATCAACCGCTTCAAGCAAACATAAAACCCGTCCGCCGCGCAGAGCTTCCGCGACTTTTTCAAAACCCGCCGTTACCAGTCCGGCTTTTTTAGCCACACCCAGCAGATTTTGCAGCCGCTTGACGAACAGTGCCGAGATCAGTTCGCCTATATTTTCCGGATAAGTCACTTTGCGTCTGGCGGCTTTTGTGAACAAGTTCTTTTGACAAGCCGTTTCGACGATTTCCCTGTCCGCGGTCACCCATATTCCCCGTCCCGGCAATTTATGCGCCAGATCGGGAACAAGGACGCCGTCCGGCGAAACACAAAAACGGATCATTTTTTCCATCGTCAACGTTTCACGCGTAACGATGCACCGCCTGACCGTTTCTTCGTGTTTGCGGGACAAGCCGTCGGGGGAAGGTCTCCCCCGCCAGCATTTCTTTTGTTTTTTAGGCTTCTTTGCCGTCATCAGCAAACCAACCCAATTTTTCGCGCGCTTTCATAATCAAAGCGTCCGCATCGTGAGCCGTCATCGCGTTTTCGCCTAAAATTTCCAGCAATTCATCACTGGCTAAATCAGCAAAATCATCCAACGTTTTAACGCCTTTTTCCGCCAATTTGACGATCATTCCCTGATCCAGGCCTTCATGACCGATCAGACTGGCATCAACGCCCAGCTCTTTGCTGCGAACGGCAAATTCGGCATTTTGCTTTTCGACATAAGCCTTCGCGCGATTCTGCAACTCCGTCGCGATATCTTCGTCAAAGCCTTCAATAGAAGAAATTTCCGTCAGCGGCACAAAAGCGATTTCCCCGACGGAGGTAAAGCCTTCACCGACCAACAAATGCGCAATCACGTCATCCACATCCAAAGCATCCATAAACAACTGCGTGCGCACTTTGACTTCGCTCTGCCGCCGTTCGGATTCTTCCGCTTCCGTCAGAATGTCAATGTACCAGCCGGTCAGCTGAGAAGCCAGTCGAACATTTTGACCGCGACGGCCGATTGCCAAAGACAGCTGATCATCGGGAACAACGACTTCCATTCTGTGAGCTTCTTCGTCCAAAACGACCTTAACGACTTCGGCCGGCGCCAACGCATTCACAATAAACGTCGCCGGATCGGACGACCATTGAATGATATCGACCTTTTCTCCCTGCAATTCGGTCACGACCGCCTGAACACGAACGCCGCGCATACCGACACAAGCGCCGACCGGATCAATCGAAGAATCGGAAGCGACAACCGCCATTTTAGCTCTGGATCCCGGATCACGGGCAACAGCCTTGATTTCGATCACGCCGTCATAAATTTCCGGCACTTCCTGCGTAAACAGCTTCGCCATAAATTGAGGATGCGTGCGGGACAGAAAAATCTGAGGCCCTCTCGGTTCCTGACGGACATCCATCAAATAAGCGCGTATTCTGTCGCCGTTGCGGAACTGTTCGCGGGGAATCAGCTCATCCCAGCGCAAAACCGCTTCGGCGCGTCCCATATCAACGATAATGCTGCCGGATTCGACGCGTTTGACGACACCATTAACAATTTCACCGATTTTATCTTTATATTCGTTGTATTGACGAACACGTTCGGCATCACGGACTTTCTGCACAATAACCTGTTTAGCCGTCTGTGCCGCAATACGGCCGAAATCGATCGGCGGCAGAGGATCAATAATAAAATCGCCGGCTTTCAGAGATTTATCCTTTTTGCGCGCTTTCGTTTCCGTGATCTGCGCGGCTTCATTTTCAATTTCCGCGTCGTCGGGAACGACTTCGATATAGCGTGCCATCGTGATCGCGCCATCTTTGCGGCTGATCGTCGCGCGAATATCGTGCTCCTGGCCGTACTTGGAACGTCCCGCCTTTTGAATGGCAAATTCCATAGCACCCAGAACTTCATCTCTGTCTATGCCCTTGTCACGGGCGACCGCATCTGCCACCTGCAACAGTTCGGGACGCGGTAAAGCTGCCGTATTTTCCATCTGTTTTTTCCTTTTATTCCTCATCGTCCTGCGAAGCGAAAGCCGCTAACAATTCGTCCGTTAAGACCAATTTGGCTTTTGCGATCTGATCAAAAGGAATCCGGACGTCATCGCCTTCAAAAAGAAGGACGACATCGCTTCCGTCAATGCCCTGCAGCCGGCCGGAAAACCGTTTTCTGCCGTTGATCAAAAAAAGAGCCTCGACTTTAGCTTCAAACCCTTTGAACCGATCGAAATCGTCCAATTTAATCAAAGGACGGTCAATTCCGGGAGAACTGACCTCCAACGTATAATTGTCTTCGATCGGATCCTTTTCATCCAATACCGGAGAAATCGCACGGCTCAAATCGGCGCAGTCATCAACCGTCATCGCTTTGCGGTCTTTGCGTTCCGCCATAATTTGCAGCACTTTGCGCGAATTGCCACCCTGCAGCTGCAAACGGACTAAATCATAGCCCATTTGATCGCAAATCTGTTCGATCAATTCGTTCATCGTTTCGTTCAAAGCCATTTTTCCTCCGGTTCTTACCATAAAAAAAAGCGGGCTTTTTAAGCCCACCCTCATAGAAACTATAAGAATGTATGTTTCATACATACCACAGCCTGTCCGTACAGGCAAGCTTTTTTTATCAAATTTATTGAAAAGCATAAAAGCGATCCAATCCGGCGGAACGCAAAACTTTTTCCAAATCCGGCGGCACCTGATGAAGCATGCGCGAAATATTGCGCTTTGCCG
>JAFVEJ010000171.1 GCA_017476085.1 Alphaproteobacteria bacterium | reverse complement strand
TAAATAGATGGAAAACGGCTGTCAGCATAAATTAGTCGCGCATTTTCGTAATGATAATTTCGTTTGAAAAGTTAAAATTGTTTATTGTGATTTGCATAAGCTGTATGTTGGTTTTATATTGTTTTGTAAGTTGTTTTTTTCAGGTAAAGCTTTGAATACGATTTTACCCCTTTACGAACGTTAGGAAGATACGACGCCCGCCGATTTTCATATGGTATCGGCGTATGATCCCGCCGGTGATCAGCCCGAAGCGATTCAGTCGTTGATTGATGGCCTGCAAAAAGGCGAACGCGATCAGGTACTGTTGGGGGTGACCGGTTCCGGCAAGACGTTCACGATGGCGCAGATCATTCAACGTATGAAACGGCCGGCGTTGATTTTGGCGCCGAACAAAATTTTGGCGGCGCAGTTGTACGGGGAAATGAAGTCGTTCTTTCCCGACAATGCGGTGGAATATTTCGTGTCGTATTACGACTATTACCAACCGGAAGCCTACATTCCCCGAACGGACACCTATATTGAAAAGGATTCCGCGATTAACGAACAGATCGACCGGATGCGCCACGGGGCGACGCGGCACATTCTGGAACGCCGCGATGTGATCATCGTCGCTTCCGTTTCCTGTATTTACGGTTTGGGAAGCGTTGAGTCGTATTCGTCAATGGCTTTTTCCGTTCAAACCGGAGAATCTTACGACATCCGCGACCTTGCCCGTCAGCTGGTTGAATTACAGTATCAGCGCAATGAACTTGCTTTTACGCGCGGCACGTTCCGGCTGAAAGGCGACGTGCTGGACATTTTTCCGTCGCACTATGAAGATTTGGCGTGGCGACTGTCCTTTTTCGGGGACGAGTTGGAATCAATCAGTGAATTTGACCCGCTGACCGGCGTTAAAAAACTGGAATTGAAAGAAATCACCGTTTATCCCGCCAGCCATTATGTGACGCCGCGTCCCGCGCTGTCCCAAGCGATGAAAACGATAAAGCAGGAGCTGAAAGAACGCTTGATTTACTACACGTCCGAAAACAAACCGTTGGAGGCGGAACGCATCGAGCACCGCACTCGTTTCGATTAGGAAATGCTGGTAGCCACGGGACATTGCAAAGGCATCGAAAACTATTCCCGTCATCTGACAGGACGCGCGCCGGGGGAACCGCCGCCGACGCTGTTCGAATACCTGCCGAAAGACGCTTTGTTGTTCGTTGATGAAAGCCACGTTTCCGTGCCGCGGCTCGGCGGCATGTACCGCGGGGATTTTAATAGGAAAAGCACATTGGCAACCTACGGTTTCCGTCTGCCCAGCTGTATCGACAACCGGCCTTTGAAATTCGAGGAATGGGATAAAATGAGACCGCAGACGATCTTCGTTTCCGCGACGCCGGGGCCATGGGAATTGGAACAAACGCAGGGCGTGTTCACCGAACAGATCATCCGGCCGACCGGCTTGCTTGACCCGCTGTGCGAAGTCCGTCCCGTTGCGACGCAGGTTGACGACCTGATGGCGGAATGCCGGATGTGCGCGGAAAAGGGACAACGCGTTCTGGTAACGACGTTAACCAAGAAAATGGCGGAGGATTTTACCGATTATCTGGCGGAAAACGGCGTCAAAGTGCGCTATATGCACTCGGACATCGACACGTTGGAACGCATAGAGATCGTTCGGGATTTGCGCTTGGGCGTGTTTGACGTGTTGGTCGGCATCAACCTGTTGCGCGAAGGGTTGGATATTCCCGAATGCGCGTTGGTCGCGATTTTGGACGCGGACAAGGAAGGCTTTTTGCGTTCCGACCGTTCTTTGATTCAGACGATCGGGCGCGCGGCGAGAAACGCCGAAGGACGGGTGATTTTATATGCCGACAAAATCACGGGGTCGATGAAGCGGGCTTTGGACGAAACGGCGCGCCGCCGTGAAAAGCAACAGCAGTTCAATCTGGAACACCATATTCAGCCGAAAACGATTCAGCGCGACGTTGCCGATATTTTGCAGGAACTCTGCGAAAAAGAGGGCGTGGATAAGCTGCCCGATGCCAAAGAAAAAGACGTCTTCGCTTCCGAAAAGAAAATGAAAGACACGATCGCCAAGCTGGAACGCCAGATGCGCAAAGCGGCGGAAGATCTTGAATTTGAGCAAGCCGCCAGGTTGCGTGACGAAATCAGGCGGCTGGAACAAACGATGATGCGGTTTTAAACTACCTCAGCGGGAACAAATAATTAAAGTTAACGCCTTTATATTGTTTTTCTCTGGGAAGAGGCATGGTTTGCGCGGCAGACAACAATCCGCGGCTGCGGAGAGCCCATTCTAAATTTTGAAGCTTTCCCCGATATTGCGGAAAGTCTCCGATAATAATGCTGAACCAATGATAGGCATTGACCGGATTATATAAAGGCGCCAGTTCGTTATCATATAAAAAAGCCAATTGTTCCTGAGCCGCTCTGTGTCCTTCTTCGGCGGCCAAAGTCAGCCATTTTTGTGCCGTATAGGAATTTTTTGTACCGGCTAATCCGTACAGATAAATCATGCCGACTATATATTGGGCGTCCGTATCGCCTTTTTCTGCCGGAGCAATCAAGTAATCCAGCGCCGCCTGGTAATTCGCCGTATCAAAAGCGTTAATGCCTTTTTCTGTTTCCGTAAAGGATTCCTGATGAGGTTTTGAATAGTCGTCAATTAAAGCGCAGGATGTTAAAAACAGCGCAAGAACGAAAATAATAAGTTTTTTCATAAAAAGTCTTTCTGATTTTGGCAGACGATCAACATTGGCTCTGATGTTTTCGGAACGGAAATCTCTGCGTACGCTTTTTCACTTTTGTTTGTATATTGCGTTTGTGTTGTTCTGAAAAAATCGTCAAGCAAGGAACAGGATGCCGAAAACACAATCAAAAGACAGATAATAATGTATCTCATCGGCATAACCTTTGGGAAAGCAAAGCCATTTGTTTAGGTGAAAGAGCTTTTTTATTGGGAGCTTCTTTATTTTTTTGTTCGGGATCCAATTTGACGTTGACTTCAAAAATGCGCTTGAGAATACCGCGGTTTTCTTTCGTCATTCTGCGCAGTTCGCGCCACATTTCTATCCGGTCTTTTTGGCTCATATAGGTTGTGTCCAGCAAAACGGCGACAGGCTGTTCTTCGTCGGTAAATTTGTTTTTATGCGTTTGATCCAGCTGTTCCAAGACCTTGTCGGCAACTTGATACGGACTGAATTCCCATTTGTCTTTGGCAACGGGAGACAACGGCGTTTTAACGTCAAACGGATATCCTTCTCCGTCATAGAAATCAATGTAGCCGTCATCACCGCGCGTAACGGGGCCTTTGACTTTGCCCGACATTTCCGCTTCCAGCGCGGACATAGCCTCGCGCAGAACTTTTCCCGGCGTGTCTCCCTTATGGGCGGGATCCTGTGACAATTCCTCAAAACGGGGATGATTCCTGTAACGGGCGGGAATATCTTCGATTTTCTGAAGATGAGCTTGTTTGTCCTGCTGTCCCGCGGCTTCGTCAACCCGCGATGGTTCCGGAAGATCTAACATAGCAGCTTTCCTTAAAATGAATAAATTTTCTTTATTTTGCATCAAAAAAGCTCTTTTGTCCAGACGGATGTTAAGCGTATTTCCGCAATAAAAAGGCGTTGTTTACCACCGTTGACAGGAAAAAAGATTTTGCAATCTTGATTATCATAAATAAATCTCTTACTTTTTATATCCGTGAAGAGGATAAAAAAATGCTTTTGCCGTCAGATATCAGTCGGGAAGAATTGCTGTCATACCTTCGTCCGTTATATCCAAATGGGATATTCCCTTTGGGGGCGGGTTGGCGGATAGTGTTGTGTACCGTTTTGAGCGCGGTGGCGATCGGCTTTTTGATTTATCACAGTCCGCGTATGAAACGGCGGCGGGAAGCGTTTCAGGCGTTCGGCACCCTGCGGCAGACTTTTTTTTCCGACGGCGATATTTCCGCGCTGGCGGGCGGTCTGTCCGTTTTAATGCGCCGTGTCGCGCTGCATCGTTTCGGCCGGGAAAAAACAGCGGGATTGAACGGTCGGCTATGGACGGATTTTTTAAAACAGACGGGGGCGGATTTGAGCGAGCAAAACGAACAATTGCTGGCTTTTCAGGCTTATGCGCCGTCATCGTTCGAACAAAACAGAGTCGGCGGGAAAGATTTGCTGCGGTGTGTTCAAAGGTGGCTGGAGCGTAATTTATGACAGGCTTTGTTTTCCCGATAATGTTTGTTTTGCTTCCTTTGCCGCTGATTATGAGGGCTGTTTTGCCGCGTGTGAACGATCGGGAACAGGATGCGTTAAAAGTTCCGTTTTTTTCCGAAATGGAAAGTTTGTCGGGAGCCGGCGGGCGAGCCAAGCTGGCCGGACTGAATATGCGGCGGTTATTGGGAGCTTTGATTTGGATACTGTTGGTAACGGCTGCGGCTGGCCCCCGGTGGACGGGAGCTCCGGCAAAGATTCCTTCCGAAGGGCGTAATTTGATGTTGGTTCTGGATATTTCCGGATCAATGGAAGAGGCGGATTTTGTTATTCAAAACACGCCTGTGCGTCGTTGGGACGCGGTGCAGGCCGTAGCAAACGCTTTTATTAAAAAGCGTGAAGGCGACAGGGTGGGCATCGTTTTATTCGGAGAAAGAGCATATCTGTATGCGCCGCTGACGTTTGATTTAAAAACGGTTTCCGATTTGCTCAAAGAAGCCGATGTCGGTATGGCGGGAGCGCAGACGGCAATCGGGGATGCTTTGGGGATCGCGTTAAAAACAATGGCGGATGTTCCGGCGGAAAGCAAAGTGATCGTTTTACTGTCGGACGGTGCGGCAAATGCGGGAAAAATGAAACCGATGGAAGCCGCGGAATTGGCGGAAAAGATGAACGTGAAGGTTTATACGGTCGGCGCCGGATCGGAGGTTGCGCAGATGGGGGGGCTGTTTGGCGTGATGCCGTTTGCGCGCGGGGATGAAATTGATGAAAAAACGCTTCGGGAGATCGCAAAAAAAACGGGCGGCAAATATTTTCGGGCGAAAAATACGGGGGAATTGTTGGAAATTTATAGAGAGATTGACGCTTTGGAACCCGTAAAGAACGATGATATTTTTGTTCGTCCCGTCAAGACTTTGTTCTATTATCCGTTGGCGGCGGCTTTCGGTCTGAGTGTCCTGGGAGCTTTGCTTATGCTGATCGGCAGGAGGGCGTGATGAACGAATTTCATTTTTTGCGCCCGGAATGGTTTTGGGGGTTCCTGATTTTTCTGTTATTGCCTTTCTTTTTCTTCAGGAAAGGAAATGAAGGCGGTTTATGGCAAAAACTGTGCGACAGCATGCTTTTGCGGTTTCAACTGGTCGCCGGATCGGGACGCCGTTTGTTCCCGCCGTTCTTTTTGGTCGCCGCCGCATGGACGATCTCTTTGCTTTCTCTGGCCGGACCGACATGGGAAAAACTGCCGCAGCCTGCCGTGAAGAAAGGGACGGATACAGTTTATGTTTTGGATATTTCCGTTTTGATGTCTCCGACTGATGTCAAGCCGTCAAGAGTGGAACGGGCCCGCTTTAAAATGCATGATTTTTTACAGAAGACGAAAGACGGGCAGAACGCGTTGATTTTGTATGATCAGGATCCTTTTGTCGCTGTGCCGTTAACGACAGATCAACATATCATAGATAATTTGCTGCCGACGGTACGCGCAGGTATGATGGGGCGGGGAACGCCGGATATGGCGGCGGCTTTGGAAAAAGCGGGGGAATTGCTGGTGCAGGCCAAATCGGCGGCCGGACGCGTTGTCGTGTTGAGCGGTTATCTTGCCGATGACGCTTTGTCCGATGTTTTAAAAGCGGCCGAACAACTCAAGGCGGCAGGATATTCGGTTTCTTTTCTGGGCATAGGCACAGGGCATGGAGCGCCTTTGCAGCTGGCCGACGGAAGCTTTCTGACACATCATGGAAAACCGGTCTTGTCCGCGCTTTCCGAAAAGAATATGAGAAGATCGGCACAGGCGGGAGGCGGCACTTATCAAACGGTTACTTTGGGCGAACAGGATGTTCGGGCAATATTGGCGGCCTTGCCGGAACAGGAAGGAAAGCCCCTGTTTTCCGAACAAGATGAGGCAAAAGCGGATACTTGGAAAGATTTTGGCGCTGTTTTGTGTATTTTTATTTTGCCTTTTGCCGCTTTCGGATATCGCAAGGGGTGGTTGGGCATATTGTTGTTGTCGGCAATGCTGCCGACTTCGGCAAAGGCTTGGTCCGTTTCTGATTTGTGGACGCGCGCCGACCGTAAAGAGGCAATGGCAATCACGGCCGGTGAAAAACCGCAAAATCCTGCTGTTTTTAGGGATTCTGCCTGGCGCGGCGCGGCAGCATATAAAGCCGGCGATTATCCGGCGGCGGTTTCGGCTTTGGCAGACGCAAAAGACGCGGAAACATTATATAATCAGGGAAATTCTTTAGCGCAGGCGGGGCAGTATCAACAGGCAATCGAAGCATATAAAAAAGTTCTGGAACAGGAACCGTCTCATGAAGATGCCGCATTCAATAAAAAATATCTGGAAGATCAGCTGAAAAACAATCAGAAAAATCAAGATCAAAACCAACAGAAACAATCCGAAAATCAGGATCAGAAACAAGAAAAAAATCAACAGCAGAACCGTCAAAATCAGAATCGGGAAAATCAAACGCAGCAAGATCGGGAACAGCAGCAGAATCAGCAATCCTCGGATCAAGACAGGGAAGATTCTCAAAATCAGAATCAGGAACAGAACCGACAGCAGCAAAATCAACAAGGTCAGGAACAAAACGGTCAAAATCGGCAGGAGCAAAAAGAAGCGCAGGGACAATCAGGCGGAGAGCAGCAAACGGGATCCGTTCAAAATCAGCAGAAAAGCGATCAGAAGCCGCAGTCCGAACAAAAAGCGCCGCCGGAACAAAAAACGGATGAAGATCAGGCTAAACAAGAACAAATGCAATGGCTCAGTGTTATTGAAGACGATCCGTCCGGATTGCTTCGGGAACGGATCCGTCGGCATAATATGACAAAAAGAAGGGGAAGATAATGAAAAACAAAATCATTTCCGTATTTTTTGTAATGATGATCTTGTGCCGCAGTGCTGCGGGTTTTGAAGCGAATGTCAGTAAAACGGTTATTCCCGAAGGGGAAAGCTTTCAACTGTATTTGCGTCAGGACGGAAACGGTCCCGCGCCCGATATTTCCGTTTTAAATGAAAATTTTTTGATCACGATGGAGCGTAAAAGCTTTAAATCGACCTATGTCAACGGAAAAACGCAGTCTTTTAACGAAAATGTGTTGACCTTAATTCCCAAAAAAACAGGCAAAGTCGTTCTGCCGTCCATCCGTGCGGGAAAAGAAAAAACATCGCCGATTACATTGACGGTTGTCGCCGGCGGGCAGGCGCTGCCGGACGATCCCGTCGCGCGTCAGAAAGCGCAGTCGGCGCAGCCGAATGTGTTCGTCCGTTATACGCTGGACAATAAAACCCCTTATGTCGGTCAGCAAATTCCTTTGACAGTGCGGCTTTACTCTTTCGTGCAGACACCTATTTTGGACGGAGCGGTTATTCCGCCTAAAGCGGACGGAGTTACCGCCGAGCAATGGGGGGATATGAAACGCGGTCGGGAAAGACTTCATAACCGGACATACGACGTTTTGGAATACCGGTTTGTTTTATTTGCTCAAAAGAGCGGAAAAATAGAACTTTCTCCGGTTCAGTTCAAGGGCGCGATCAGCGATCCGGACAGCCGGCCGGACGATATGGATGATTTGTTCGGTATGGGCGGAGGAAGCTTTTTTTCCGGATTTTTCAATCAAAAAAACGTCGCCGTTCAATCCGATCCGATTGTTTTAAACGTGCGGCCGGCGGAAAACGTATCGGGCGGTTATTGGCTGCCTGCGGCCGATGTCGCCGTTTCCGAAGATTTGACTCCGCCCAAGCAGTCCATCACTT
>JAFVEJ010000170.1 GCA_017476085.1 Alphaproteobacteria bacterium | reverse complement strand
GGTTCTGGGATTCGGTTTGGATCTTTCCGTTTGAGCTGTTACAGGTACTACAAAGGATTTGATCTATGTTTAACCAAGATCCGGAAGCGCCGTCAGTCGGGAAGCCGGAAAACCATGGCGGGATAAGTTATTGATGCTGCCGTCTTTTTTAAGAGAAGGATCTTCGTCTGTCGAAACGGAAGAAATAAAAAAAGCTTTAGAATTGACAGGATTTTTCCTTGAAAATTATGTCATAAAAACGCTAGACTGCACTATCCCCGCTGTCAGAGGACGTTTGATCGCCGCTTTGACCAATGACAGAAACGGATAAACTCAGGTGTTTTAAAATGGATGAAAGCGAACAGATAAAAGAAACAAAAATGGCGGAAGCTCTCGGCGAACGCTATCTGGCTTACGCGATGTCAACGATTGTGTCGCGTTCTTTGCCGGATGTACGGGACGGCTTGAAGCCTGTTCATCGACGTTTGTTGTATGCAATGAACGCTTTGCATCTGGATCCTGAATCCGGTTTTAAAAAGTGTGCCCGCGTTGTCGGCGATGTGATCGGTAAATATCACCCGCACGGCGATGTGGCCGTTTATGAAACGATGGTGCGTTTAGCACAGGATTTTGCCGTGCGCTATCCTTTGGTCGAAGGGCAGGGCAATTTCGGTAATATTGACGGCGACAGTGCGGCGGCCATGCGTTATACGGAAGCTCGTCTGACCGAAGTCGCAAAAGCGATTATGGACGGTTTAAACGACGGTACGGTTGATTTCCGTCCGACCTATTCCGGTGAAGATATCGAACCGGTTGTAATGCCGTGCGCTTTTCCGAATTTGCTTGCGAACGGTTCTTCCGGTATTGCGGTCGGTATGGCAACCAATGTGGCTCCCCATAATGTCGGTGAAATAGCAGATGCTTTGCAGCTGTTGATTAAAAATCCCGATTGTACGGTTGCCGAATTAATGAAGTTCGTGCGCGGCCCCGATTTCCCGACCGGCGGTGAGATTGTCGAAAAGCCTGAAAGCCTTTTAAAAGTTTATGAGACGGGACGCGGCGCCATTCGTGTCCGTGCCAAATGGGAAAAAGACGAATTGTCTCATGGGATGTATCAGATTATCGTCACCGAAATTCCCTATATGGTGAAAAAATCCGAACTGATTACTAAAATCGCTAAGCTTTTGTTGGAAAAGAAGCTGCCATTTTTAGCTGATGTTCGGGATGAATCCGCGGAAAACGTTCGTATCGTTCTGGAACCGAAAAATCGAAACATCGAACCGGAACAATTAATGGCGCACTTGTTCCGACTGACGGATTTACAGGTTAATTTCAATATGAACATGAACGTCTTGGACAAAGACGGCGTCCCGCGGGTGATGGACTTAAAGCAGATTTTGCAGGCTTTTCTTGATCACAGACAGGACGTTTTAATTCGTCGTTCTCATTTCCGATTGGATAAGATCAACCACCGCATGGAGGTTTTGGAAGGTTTCCTGATTGCTTATCTGAACTTGGACGAAGTCATCCGCATTATCCGTGAAGAAGACGATGCCAAACCAGCGTTGATGAAAGCCTTCAATCTGACGGAAGTGC
>JAFVEJ010000015.1 GCA_017476085.1 Alphaproteobacteria bacterium | reverse complement strand
TGGCACGCCGGAGACAAGGATATGGCGGTACCTTTGCTCGGCAAGGAACGCGCCTCGAAGCTGTTCCGCTGCAAAACGCTTTGGGACAGCGGCGCTCTTGTAACCTGGTCCAGCGACAACATCGTCTATATGGATTTCGGAACATGGCCCCTCTACCCCGGTATGGAAATCGGAATGACCCGCCGTATTACCGAAAAGACAAAACTTCCTGAATTCTACAGAACCGACACGGTGTTTCCTTCTGCCAACGAAAGAATAGGCATTGAAGAAATGATTCTTGGATATACGATCATCGGAGCCAAACAGCTTGGCATTGAAGCCTCTAAGGGCTCCAACAAACCGCAGGAAGTGTATTTTGGCGGTAAGAGGATAAAAAAATAACGCCGGAATATTGCGAAAGGATGTAATTTTGGGGGCAGCCTGAGAAGTTCAAGTTGCCCCCTTTTTGAGCAATATACCGGTGTGTTCAAACCCTGTCGTATTATAAACTCTCATATTTCTTCTCTTCGCTGTTCATGGCTGTTCCCCTCGCTTCAGGAACAGTTTAGCTGTCCAAATTTAAATGGGTTTTTCCTGTCCAAATTTTAATGGGTCGTCACAATTTTAAACGATCGGTTGACTTTTTCTTTTCTTTTAAGGAGAATAGAAAAAGCAAAAGAATGAGGATTTTATGAGTGATGAGTCATTCATTACGTTTGAAAACGAAAAGCAAATAAAAGAGTCTTTGGAACGTTGGCAGGCTTCCGCGCTGGTGGATGCCGTTAAAGATCTGAAAGATTGCCAAAAACTGCGTCAAGCGGTAAAGGTTTTGGAAAAAACAAAATCTTCCGAGTTGTTAAAAGACAAGGATAATCCCGAAAAATGGTTGGAATTGTATCGGGCGCATCAGGTGCTGGACCAAAAAGCGATGGCTATGGGTGAAAAAGAGCAGCCATGGACGCACGAACAGTTTTTGTTTGACGCTTTATTATCCGCTGTCGTACGCGGCGTGATGCATGAAAATCTGGATATAGATCCAGAGGAAGACGGACTGGATTTAAACGCGATCCTGGCGGAAATGGATGATCCGGCGGATTTTTTTGATGAGGAAATCGAAAAGGACGAAGTTTTTCAGGAAGCTTTGGAATCCGCTTCCGCCAACGATATGTTCAAAGTGCATTCCCGTCTGGCGCATATTTTAACCAAGTGCAACAATGCATATACTTTAAAAAGATCGGATTATGTGGTTGAAACGGTCAAAATGCCGATGATGGGATTCCTGGGAAAAAGTCTTTTCCCGGTTTTCGGAAATGCGGTTAAAAAGGTGCAGTCCAAAACACCTAGCGGTAAAGGCCGCGGCGATTGGATTGATACGCCGACCTGTTTTATATTGGCCCGCACAAATGATTTATTGCAGGAAGCCAAAGGCCGTCTGTCAAGATATGCCGAAAAAAAAGAGGAAACGGAAGCCGCTCGTATCAGAAGGAAGAAAATCTGGTATAAAATAAAAAGAGTTTTCCGTAAAAGGTAATCTTTTCAAGAGGTTACTTTTTAAACCATTTGGATAACAACAGCATCGGTTTTTGCAGAAAACGCGGCGCGTGAGTCACATACATAAAGCGTATGGCGATTAACGGGATGTTCATATCAATGCAAAACATAATCCGATGATGCCCCTGATAAATTGTGTCTTTGACGCCGAATGATCTGCAAAGCATAAGTTCTATCGGAAATTTGTCATCATAACCGTTTGTTTCCAGAGAATTTTTTAAATCGTTATATTGCTTTTGGCGCTGTTCTTCGGACAGCGGCCATTTTGCATAGCGATAGGCGTTTTCTTTTGTTCTTTTTCCGCGTTCCAGCCCCATTTCCCGGATTTTTTTCGGGTCAATATGATAAACGTTTGTGCCGAAAGAATGAAAACGATTGCGGAAAGCTCTGCAAAAAGGAGCCAACAAATCCCATGCGGGACGATTGCGGAAAAAAGCAACGTGCGTTTGTACCGTCGTCTGTCCTTCGGCTTTTAATTTTTCAAGCGTTTTTCGTCCCTGGTAAAGTTTGTCGGGAATATTTTTCTCTTTGCTGCCGATTAACAAAACGACATCGTATTCTTTGATCGTTTTTGCGTCCGGAGCGACATCGGGCAAACAAAGCAGATCATCAATCAGTAAAGGATATGCCGTTGATGAAATACAAGTATATAAACACATGATTGTCTGTTCCCGATTAGAATTTGTTAATGTTTTAACGGTTGTGTGAAAAATATTCAACTCTTTAAATATTAAAAACGATGATGAAGTATCAGATAAAGCGCTATTTTATGGCGCAGTTTCAATCCGCGGTAAGAAATCAAATGCTCTTTGTGCAGCTGTTGAATTTCTTTTGCCGCATGGTCGTACAGCGCTTTCGAGTCAGCAGATTTTTTGACCCGTGTCATAATCATTTTAACCCGACCGTTTGAAATATATTTCTTTGTGTCTTCGGTTTTATTCGGGCAATTTTTCCGCGCGTATTCCGAAACGGATCGAATAACCTGAATATAACTGTCCGTTTTTTCATTCGTCCATTCCGAACGCATTGTCGAACCGTCACCTTTGAAATAATAATAAAGCGGCGCCGTTATTTGAGCGTAAGAGTTGGTTTTGTTCATTATTTCAAACGTCCATGGGACATCTTCAAAATAAATGCCTTCAATAAAAAACAGATCTTGTATGATGTTTCTGCGATATAAACGGCCCCAAACCGTTGTCGCAACGCTGCGTTTTGTCATTAAGGCTTTTAAAGGATCGCTGTATATTTTTGTTTTATAGCTTGATATATCGGCAAAATCAGGGGTGTAAAGGTCTTTGGTGTTGAAAGCCGAACAGCCGACAAGATCGCAATTCGGTTCCCGCATTGTTTTTACCAACAATTCCAACATTCGCGGGTGAATGTAATCGTCTGCGTCGATAAAAGTGACCGCCTCTCCCTGAGCCTGCTTTAATGCCGCGTTTCTGGCTGCCGCCTGTTTGCCTTCGTTTGATCGGGTTATTTTTTTGAATCGTTTATCTTCTTTGGAAAAATCGTCTATGATTTTTTCCGAAGCGTCCGTTGATCCGTTGTTGACACACCAACATTCAAAATCCTGATAGGTCTGCGAAGCAATGCTGTTTAAACAACCGGTCAAATATTTTTCCGCATTGTAAATCGGGATAATAATGCTGATTTTCATGGTTATTTTCCGATGCCTGAAAAATCAAATTTCAGTTTTCGTTCGTTTTGGGGCAGAAACAGTGTTTCGTAAAGCATGTCGTGCAGGTTCATATACGCCAAAGCTTTTTCATAATTTTCCTGCATGGCGGGCAAGCGATTCATATAATCGGCTTCGGAGCATTGTTTTAATACGTCTTCGATATGTTCCGCTTGTTTTTCATCAATCCGGATGATGCCGTCCGGATTAAACAGACGGTCTATTTTACGCGCCCCCAAATAGATCGGGACGTTCATTGTGAGAAAAGCCGAAATTAGTCGTTCCGTGAAAAAATAATCCGATATTTGATTTTCCAATGCGATTGAATATCGATAATCTTTTAGCGTTTCTATCATTTTGACGGGTTTCCCGCCGTCAAACGTTCCGAAGGTATCGGCTAAGCCTTCTTTTTTGCATTTCCAGGCAATATCCAACCGTAAAAAATGCAAAGGACAGTTTTTTTTGTGCGAAGACAGGATAGAAACGTTCTTTGTCTTTTTTTGCCAAAGATCCGGGGCGGTTTCCTCTACCCAGGACGAAGCGCATCCGGGAAAGAAAACGGCGTTATCCAGTTTGTCCAACAACTGTTCGTCATAAGTTAAAATCGCTTTAAATTCTTTTGTCAGCTCTTTGTTGTTTTCAATGCTTGTGTAGTCAATCAGCTGTTTGCTGCGCGGTTCAAGGAGCCATCCATATTTTATGTCGGGTGTTCCGACGGTTTCTTTAATGGATTTGCCGGTATAAAAATGCGTTTTTAAACCATAGTTAAAGCGATCCCACAGAAAGTAAGTCGGAAAAGTTCCGTACGGAGAATGCGAAAAATGACGGTCGCGTAAAAAAAAGACTTCCATTTTTCTGCCTTCGCGGTTGTAAATTTCCGGATATTCGGAGGGCAGATAAATCCCGTTGTTATAATACGGAGCCGGAATTTCCAAGCGCTTTTTGCCGCGAATACGGTCAAGGGCCGTTTGAATGAACTTTATTTTCATCAGGAATCCTTTTCTTGCAGTTTGATCGTGTTTTTATAAGACAGAAGAGGGATTTTTTCGAACAAATAAATTTTTGTGCGGTATCCTTTCCTGCGGATTGTTATAATCGGCAGAAAATGAAACAAACGCACGCGAATCGTGTTTTCCGCCGTCAACATAAAAATGCTGTGCAGAACAGGGTTGTCATGGGCTGCAAATGATTGAATTTCATAGGTACAGCGCTCCATTCTGGCGGCTTGCGTCTTTGATGTGTTTGTTTTATGCCAGCGGTATAAAAATAAAACTTCGGGGATATTGTAAAAGTCGGTTAAAGGAATCAATCGGCAGAATAAAGCGTAATCTTCCGAAGGGGAAAATTTCGGTTCGTATCGGAGGTTGTTGCGTTTTAAAACGTCGCTGCGAATCATACAAGCCGAGTGAGATATGGCGCATGAACGCATCAAAGCCAGCTTGATATCATCGCTGTTTGTCGGATTGCGCGTGACTTGATTGCTGGGGATTTTTTTTACTTTGCAGCCGATGACGCCGACATTCGGATGGTTATCCAGATAATCAACCTGTTTTTCAAAACGGGTCGGTAAAGAAATGTCGTCGTGATCCATAATAGCCAAGTATTCGCCGGCCGCCAGATCCAACAATTTGTTGCGCGTTAAAGAGATGCCCAAATTGCGCTCGTTTACATAATAGCGGATTCTGTTGTCAGTATAAGACTTGACTGTTTTTTCAACATTCGGGTCGGTGGAAGCGTCATTGAGAATAATAAATTCAAAATCCGTGAACGTCTGCGACAAAACGCTTTCCATAGCGGCACGCAGGTAGGCTTCGTTTGTGTTGTAAACGGGAAACAGAACGGAAACTTTTGGCATGAAAAAATCCTGTCGGCAAAAATTTAGGGTATGGTAAAGAAAACCTTTGAACGTATCTTTGTTCCCATTATTATAACGTTGCGGCGCGTTTATCAACTTTTCTTTTCCGGCATAGAATTTTCCTTGACCTGTCAGGGATTCGGAAGTATTTTTCTTCACGAAGTTTTAACGTTTAAACACTTTTATACTCGAGTTTAAAATGGCGAACAAATCAGGAAACGATTTTCAGTCACTTATCCTTAAATTGCATGCGTATTGGGCGGAAAAAGGCTGTGTTATTCTTCAGCCTTACGATATGGAGGTCGGCGCGGGAACATTTCACCCGGCGACCATTCTGCGCGCTTTGGGCCCCGAACATTGGAAAGCAGCCTATGTTCAGCCGTCCCGGCGTCCCGTTGACGGTCGTTACGGCGACAACCCGAACCGCCTGCAACACTATTACCAATATCAGGCGATTTTAAAGCCGTCCCCCGAAAACGTTCAGGAGCTGTATCTGGACAGTTTGA
>JAFVEJ010000014.1 GCA_017476085.1 Alphaproteobacteria bacterium | reverse complement strand
TGTGTTTTGCCCATTCCCGCTCCGGAATACAAATAAAGCGGATTAAACGACGGCGTACTTGATTCCGCAACGCGTCTGGCCGCGGCATAAGCGAACTCGTTCGGCGCGCCGACAACAAAATTGTCAAATGTAAAACGCGGATCCAATGCGGCAGACAAAACATCTTTTTCCGTTTCCATCAATTCAACGGAAGGAACGGGTTTATCCGTTTTTTCCGGTTCTTCGGTCGGCACGGCCGCAGATTCACTGAAAGAAGGACTGCCCGCTTCAAATTTAATTTGACGGACCTCGGGATTTTCGCTTTGCCAAGCCTGCGTGATTTCATCGGCAAAATTGCGCGCGATATAGCTGCAAAAGAAATTTGTCGGCAAAAACAACGTCAGCTTTCCGTCCGTCAATCCGCCGACCGACAAAGATTTCAACCATGTATCGTAAACGGAATCCCCTAACGATTCGCGCAAACGCGCTTCGACAGCCGCCGTTTGTGAAATAATCGAATCCTGTTTTTCCCGCGCCATTTATCCATTCCAAAAAGTATAGTTCCGCCTTAACCCGGCCGGCAAATAATAGGGGCAGATAAAGCGAAAGGCAAGCCTTGCCGGAAAGAAAAAAGAAAATAAAATCTCTTGACTCAAGATGTTGTGGCTTCATCTGTTAAGATAAACAATTTTATAAAAAAATACCAACAACAATAAAAAGCAGACTGTATTTCTACAGTCTGCTTTAATTCCATAAGCTTTTTATAAAACAGTCCCCGATTTTAAAGTCGGGCAGAGGTTTTACAAATCAGCCGGCGTTAGCCCATAGCCTTAACGCGCGCGGCCAAACGAGAAACCTTGCGAGCAGCGGTGTTTTTGTGAAAAACGCCTTTTGAAACAGCGCACATAATTTCCGATTCGGCCGTACGAAAAGCCTGCGTTGCCGCAGCCTTATCACCGCTGGTCAAAGCGGTTTCAAGTTTTTTCGTAAACGTATGAACGCGGGATTTTCTGGCGGCATTAAATGCTGCACGGCGAGCGTTGCGACGAATACGCTGTTTTGACGAAAGATGATTAGCCATTTTTTTAGACTGTTTCCTAAAAAAGAACTAAGGTAGGTTTTATACAATCAAACAAACGCAAAAGTCAAGGGATAAACTACTTATGTTCAAACTTTGGCGCACGATTTTCCGTCAAGGCCCGCAATCCTTCCTTGGCATCGGCAGACATCAACGACAACCGCGCGATCGTTTCCTCATTTTTCAAAGAAGAATCGCACGCATTTAAAATCGCCTGTTTGACCAAACGAACGCCGACGGCGGGCATAGCCGCGATACGTTCAGCCGTTTCTTCCGTCTCGTTAAGCAGATCTGCCGAATCCACAACGCGCGAAACAAGCCCGCACGCCAGCGCTTCTTCGGCGGAAATATGACGGCCTGTCAACAACAGATCCGCCGCTTTAGCCCGTCCGACGCGATTTGTCAGCAACGACACGCCGCCCAACTGCGGCAAAACGCCCAACGTAATTTCAGGGAAACCGAATCTGGCGCTTTCCGCCGCGATAACGATATCGCTCAACAGCACCAATTCCAAACCGCCGCCGAAAGCGTATCCCGCCACCGCAGCTATAATTGGTTTCGAACAGGAAGCGATCGCGTCCGCACTGCTGCCGTACAATTCGCCGTCCGCCGTATCCTGCACCGCAATAAATTCCGACATATCCGTTCCGGCGGCGAAAAAATCCTCCGTCCCTTTCAAGACAATGACGCGAATTGCTTTTTCCGCATCGAATGCGCGCACGGCTTGGGCCAACTCGTACAGCATTGCGGCACATACCGCGTTCATAGAGGCCGGACGGTTCAACGTAATCAAACCGACAGCCCCGCTGTTTTCAACCGTAATTGTTTCAAAATCCATATTTTAATCCTTTTCCCGTGTCATCAATTCAAAACGGACGGAAGCCGGCGTTCCGTCATCAACGGAAATCGTCAGCACTTCGCCTTCCCGCGTATAAGAAACGGAAGCGGCCTTTCCCTTTCCGGATACACGGCTCCACCCCAACTGCGGCAATGTTTTATTATAAAAATCCGTTATTTTTTGTTTGCTGATCGTATTGCTTTGCGCGTACGCTTCAATGATTCTGCCCGACGGTGTATCAAAAGAAACCGCAGTATCTTCAGCCTGTTTCAATCCGTCCATCAGCGGCAAATCTTCAAATCCGGACATAAAGGCGGCCTGCCCCGCGCTGCAGGAAGCGGAGAAAAGAAAAAGACCGGATAAAATCAACAAAAATTTTTTCATGTTTTCTGTTTATATCATTTTTTTTAATTTCTCACCAGAAAAATACTGTTTGTGACCAAAATATCCGCTATCATAAAAACTCTTTAATCTGAAAGGCTTTTCCGTGTTTTTACTTAGCAGCCCGTTGCATGCACACGCTCTTTGCGCTCTCAGCCGCCGTTTAGCCGAATTTCGGCTGCAGTCGGTTTTAAAGGGGCTGCCCCTGCAGCTTTTGACACAGCGATCAGGACGAAAGATCGTTTCCGATTTGCCCGAGGAACAGGAAAAACGCCTGACCTCTTTTCTGATGCATTACGGTTTGCCCGAACAAATTCTTGCCGTTTGTCTGGCTCTTTATCCTGATTTAGTCAAGAAAACACTTTCCGACGCATTCATCCGATCTTTGCGTTTTTTACCTGCCTTTCCTGATGAAATCCGCGTGGAAGACCAAAATCGGGCCACGGCTTTAATAAAACTTTTTTATGCTTTAATCCTGCACGAAAAAGCTTCCGTACAACCGGCCCGACATTTTGAGCGACAATTAAACGACGTACTGGATTTCAGATTGGAAGCCGCCGCCTTGGAACGTTTGAACGACGCTTTTTACGAAGACGAACATATTTATTTTGCTTTGCCCGATTGGAAACAAACAAACAAACAAAAACTGGCATTGGAAAAATTGCCGCCGCTGTTTTCTTTGCGGGAACCACCGGATCGGAAAAAGACGGCGGAAAGTCTTGTGCGAACGATTACCTCTATGATTCTGCGCGACGGTCTGATCGTTTGCCCTTCCGGCGCGGCATGCCGCTGCGATGATCAAGGGCGATTATACTTTATCCGGGCCTGTCATCGCGTTTCGTTATCCGCTCAGGAACACAGAACGATTTTCAGCTTTACGGAAGCGTTTCTTTCAAAAAAATATTCCACCGCGCTCAAGGTTTTAGAAACGTCAGACTGTTTTTGTCCTCCCGGCACGGAAACTTTCTTAAAAGAAACGGAACATGAAATAAAAACGCTTTCTCTGGCTCAACAAGCGAATCATTTGCTTGATTCTTTCCTGCAAAACGGTTCGCTCTTACCGTTTTTTATCCGTTTTATTGTGCATGTTCTGAAAGAAACAGAAGATTTATGCGCTTCGGAACTGCAAACAAAAGCCCCCTGGGATGCCGCGAAAGAAGAGCTTTCTCTGTTTTTAACCCTCAAAAAAAGACCGACCGTCACAAATACAGCGCAAGAATTCAGACAGGCTTTTTTATTTGAACCGCATCAAACAGAGCGATTGGAAATTCAGGGAAAGAAAATTCCCGCCTTTCAAAAAGATCCGCAAAGGTTGTCGGATATGCTTTGCAATCAGACTTTGGAAACTCAATTCAAGCCGACTCCATGGCGGTTCCGGCATTTTATTTTGCCGCTTGTTATCGGCGTTTCGATTATTGCCTGGCTGCTTTTACAAAAATAACTGCTTAAAAAGCGGGCAAAGAAGCTCTCTGATCGGGGCTCATTGCCCGATAAACGGCGCGAACGTTGTCATAAGCCGAAGGAACGCCCATATGAGCCGCCTGTAAATAATAAGTGTATGATTTTTGCAGATCCTGCCGCAATCCCGTTCCCGTAGCGTACATCCATGCCAGCAATTCAATCGCTTCGGCATTTTCACGTTCCGACTGGCGGCGGATTTCTGCCAAATCAAACGGAGAAACCCGACCTTTTTTCACAGAAACGACAATATCGCTCCATTGGCTTTCCGTTTCAAAGTCGGCCGGTTTTTGCGTATGTTTTTCAAAATAAGCTTTCTTTTCCTGCCAAATCGCTTCCGGCTTTGAATCAACTTTTTTAAATGCCAACAACGGCCCTTCGGACGACGAACCTTTTACCTGTTCCGCGCCAAGCACGTTGCGATACATTTGATCAACGGTCAGACCGAAAGCAAACGCTTGAGAAGCTGAGGCTAAAGCAAACACTATTCCGAAAACAACTTTACGCAACACAGTCCCGTTCCTTACACGCAAGATTACGTTAATAAATTTATTGTATCGTTATAAAGCCATTCAAATTAAAAATCCATAAAAAAGAAAGTCTGAACTATGAAAAAAATACAGATTCCCGTGATTCGCAACACAGCCGCAGGAAATTTGCCGCTGCCTTCCTATGCCACCGCAAATTCTGCGGGAATGGATTTGTATGCGGCGATTGCCGGGTCTATGACCATAGCTCCGCGTTCCTGGGAAAAAATTCCGACGGGAATAAGTATGGCCATTCCTTTCGGTTTTGAAGCGCAGATCAGATCCCGCTCCGGATTGGCGCTGACAGACGGCATAATCGTTTTAAATTCTCCGGGAACAATCGATTCCGACTATCGCGGTGAAATTTTCGTCGTATTGTATAATGCCAGCGAAAAGGTATTTCTGCTCAAACGCGGCATGAGAATTGCCCAAATGGTTATCACCCCCGTTTTTCAAGCCGAATGGCAGGAACTGACAAATTTAAACACAACCCAGAGAGGAACCGGCGGTTTCGGATCGACCGGCGTTTAAACATGCTGTTTTTTTTATTTTTATTGGCTTTTTTGACGGCCTCTCCCGCACAAGCGCAAACAGGCCTTCCTATTCCGCGATTCGTTTCTTTACGATCAAATCAAGTTAATCTGCGTACGGGGCCGGGGTTTCGTTATCCCGTCGAATGGGTGTATTTAAAAAGCGATTTGCCTGTTGAAATAACCGCAGAATTTGAAACATGGCGCAAAATCAAAGACTTCAACGGGCGGGAAGGATGGATTTATCAACCGATGTTGTCCGGCCGCCGCACGGTTCGCGTTACGCAAGACACGCTGCTTTTGCGCGCTGCCAATAAAGAAGCGCTTCCTTTAGCCAAAGTTGAAAACGGGGCTGTCGGTCGTTTAATGTCTTGTCCGAAAAATATTTCTCTGTGCAAAGTCGAATTCGGACATTTTCAAGGCTGGATTCCCAAAAACATACTTTGGGGCGTTTATCCGAACGAAGAGTTCGAATAAAAACTTGTCATAAAAAGCCTGTCCCTCAAACATAGTCGTTTGAAACAGATAAAAATCCTGCTAAGCTTGAATCAAAGCAAGAAGGCTCCCAATGGTTACAACAAATAAAAATGCCACAAATGAAATTATCCGGCGTTTCTATACGGAACAAACGTTAGAAGTAACCCCCAGCGACCTGAAACGGATTATTATTCCGGTTTTCGGATTCAGCGGCGCCAAGCTTTGCGAGTATACGGATTGGAACGGGGAAAACAAAACGGACGCCGGAATTACTTTTTTTAATCCGAAAGACAATTCTGTCCAGTTTTTAAAGCAGAAAGACGGCTGTTTAATTCTTTATGACGGTCTCGGCCGCCGGGAAAAAATTTCAAAATATTTGAAAAAGAACCCGAACGTTTTAGAAACGGCGGAAGGAATCCGGGATTTTATCAAATATATAAAAGAAAACGTCGTGACCGATTCCGGAAAAGCCGATTTATGGAATACGGATACGGAATTTGTTTCAAACTTAAAAGACGCCCCCAAACCGGAAAACATTAAATCCGGCAAAATGGTTGTGTTTGAAAAGAAACAGGTTCCCGCGAACGCTCTTTATGTCGCGGAAGGCCTTTCTTTCCAAGGTCCCGCCGCCTCCCCGCAAATCGCCGACAAAGGCGGCGCTTATGTTATTAAAGAAGTCGATAAAAAGAAACGGGCGCATTATCGCATGGTGCAAAAAGAAGAATTTAAAAAGGCATATAAAGTCACGCGGACGATCATGCCAAAACTGTTGTCGAAAAATAACGGTCGATGATTTTCGGAATGCTGTCGCGGCAGATCCCCACGCATCCGATACAGACAAAAAAAGCCTGAACACATCAGGCTTTTTTTGTATTACGGCAAAACGTTCCTTATAAATTAAACACTGTCTCAAAAATTTTTATCCGTTTTCGATGTACGGCTGAATGTCCGGCGCAATCGTGAAAAATGCGTGATCACGATTCTCTTTTCAAAGACGGTATAGTGTTTTATCAGGATTCGTTTTCCGTTTTTCAATAAAAAACAAAACCGAAACGGCTATTCAAAGAATCCGACCGACTCGCCTAAAATAACACCATTTAAAATAGAGTCCAAAAAATCGTCATTATTACAGTTATATTACATATATACC
>JAFVEJ010000169.1 GCA_017476085.1 Alphaproteobacteria bacterium | reverse complement strand
GCATCAAGACAACGTTAACTTGAAACAGGGGAACCTCTTTGATTTCTAAAGCTTTTAATCGAATATCCTCATTTTATAGCACACACGAATATTTCTTCGTCTTAACTTTTGTTCTGATTTGGCAGATTGTTCTCTTATCAGCTTCAAACGGTTTGTTCGTCGAAACAGACAATTATACCCATGCGCTGCGTCTGATGGATATGATCCGATCCGGTTCATGGCAGGAAATTTTATATCGCCATGACAACTGTCCTTTCGGACAAATGCTGCATTTTACACGCATTACCGATATGTTTTTGTTTTTAACGACGCTTCCTTTCCGGCCGTTTATGGATCTGAAACAAGCCATTGTTTTCGGCGGATTCCTATACAATCCGTTGATAGCATGCCTGTCCGCCGTCGCATTAATATGGGCCGGACGAACTTTTCTGACACCATTGTTACGGGCGGCGGTTGTTTTTTGCTACTTTGGTTTTCCTGTTATTGTAGCATTATTTTTAGCCGGCAGGCCAGATCATCATGTTTTGCTCAACCTGTTGCTGATTATGCTTTGCGGCTGCCTCTTACATGGAGCAAAAACACAAAAAACAGCCTATTACAAACTTGCCGGAATTTTCGGAGGTTTAGCCGTATGGGCGACCCCCGAAGGATTTTTAGCTTGCATTTTCCTGTTCGCGGGAATGGTCGCCGCATGGTTATGCCGGTATCAAAACATTCGGCAAATTCGGTTTTTCAGCCAATCTTTGTTTATCACAACAGCAGCTTGTCTGATTGTCAATCCGCCCATGCAAGGAATATTTCATCCCGACAACGGACGATTATCCATTTTAATGGTCGTTGTTTTGGGGCTTTCCTTTGTATCTTTTTATATTGAAGACTTTTTGGAAAAAAAGAACTATATCCGCTCTTTTTTCAGACGCCTTGCTTCACTTTCTTTTTTAGGGTTGATGTCCTTCGGTTTTATTTTTTCGCTGTTTGACGGAGATGTTGTTTTTTCATCACCTATCCCGCCGGAACGTTTTGAAATATGGACAAGATTTATTGTTGAATTGCAACCGGGATACACAGGGAATCTGTTTACAAGCTACGGCAACGACTTCTTTTTCGCACTTATTGCAGGTTTTATCGCCTTTTGGCCGGCATCTTTGCAAATGCGCAAGCTATTATTAACCTTTTGCCTTCCCCTGCTTTTGTTTGCATTAATTACGTTAGCAAGCCTCCGATTTGAAAGAACGGGACATATATTTTTCGTTTTTGCTTTAATTCCGATATTGTTTCTATTTTTAAAACATTTTCCTTTTTCAAAAAAAATTTCATTACTTATTCTCCCCTTACTTGCTTATTTTTATATTGCGGCTCTTTTTGCTTGCCACAAAGCCCAAATATTCTGGCAAAACCGGATAACGGATCCTGCGGAGTATTCTTCCTATATCTCCCCCAAAAACGAATGTATTCTGACTTTAACCAACCGAGGGCCGGAAATGGCCTGGGGAACAGGAAAATCTGTAATCGGTTCACCATATCATTCCAACGCTGAAGGTATTACAGATGCTTATAATATTCTGCAGGGAACAAATATAAACCAAGTGCGGTCCTTATTAAAAAAGAGACATATCGGCACTATCATACTGGATAATCCGATATATTGGTATTAAACAATGAACACACTTATCGTAGAAGGCAAAGAAACTTTTGCAGGAAAGCTCTTATCCGGTCAGCATGATTATTGTTTTTTAAAACAAGTTACGCACATGCAAGAGGACGATATACAACAGTATGAAAATGTACAAAAAAATGTGATTTTCTATGTCGATTTTAGAAAATGCAAAACAACAGAAACCGACCAAACGAAATAAGGATTTTCCTTTGAATACCGGCTCCCGCATTTCCGATTTTTATGTCAAGCACGAATATTCCTTCGTCTTAACTTTTGTTCTGATTTGGCAGGTTGTTCTCTTATTCGCTTCAAACGGTTTGTTCGTCGAAACAGACAATTATACCCATGCGCTGCGTCTGATGGATATGATCCAATCCGGTTCATGGCAGGAAATTTTATATCGCCATGACAACTGTCCTTTCGGGCAAATGCTGCATTTTACACGCATTACCGATATGTTTTTGTTTTTAACGACTCTTCCTTTCCGGCCGTTTATGGATCTGAAACAAGCCATTGTCTTCGGGGGGTTTTTGTATAATCCTTTGATGGCCTGCTTATCCGCCGCAGGATTGATTTGGGTCGGCAGGCCTTTCCTCACGCCTATGTTGCGGGCGGCAACCGTTCTTTGCTATTTTATTCTTCCTTTTATCTCAATATTGTTTTTAGCCGGCAGGCCGGATCATCATGTCTTATTAAATCTGTTATTAATCATACTGATCGGCAGCCTGTCATATGGTGCAAAAACGCAAAAAAATGCTTATTACAAACTGGCCGGAATATCTGCCGGATTATCCGTTTGGGCGACACCCGAAGGATTTCTAACCTGTATTTTTCTCTTTGCGGGAATGATTGCCGCATGGTTATGCCGATATCAAAACATCCGGCAAATTCGATTTTTCGGCCAATTCTTATTTATCACAACAGCTGTTTGCTGGATTGTCAATCCGCCGATGCAGGGGCTCTTTTATCCTGACAACGGGCGGTTGTCCGTTTTAATGGTTGTTGTCTTAGGTCTTTCTTTTGTTTCTTTTTATACCGAAGAATTTTTGGAAAAAGAACGTTATATCTCTTCTTTTATCGGGCGATTTTGTTCTTTATTTTTTGCAGCGGCGCTTTCTTTTGTTTTTGTTTTTTTCATATTCGGAAAAAAAGCTCTTTTTTCATCGCCTATCCCACCGGAAATTTTCTATATTTGGGCAAAAGACATAAATGAGCTTCAACCGGGATATAAAGGAAATCTTTTTGAAAGCGAGGTTGTTATTTTCCTTTATGTTTTAATGATTGCCATTGTCTCTTTTTTTTCAGGATCATTTCGAACAAAAAAATTGTTAATAACGATCGGTATTCCCGTCTTTTTCTTTTTTATATTGTCTTTAATCAGCGCTCGCTTCAGTCGCCCCTGCTCTGTATTTGCCGTATTTTTATTTTTACTTTCTATTCACATCCTCATTCAAAATTTTCAAATACCGCCTAAAGCATTAACTGCCGGAAAAATGTTTTTTTTATTTTTCTTTGCGTGTCTTTATACGGCAAAAGTAAATTCAAACCATCAAATCCAGCTTGATTTAAACGGAAGAATATCCCTTCCTGATGAATACCGTTCTTATATTTCATCAACGCCGGGGTGTATTATGGCTTTAAATGACCGCGGTCCGGAAATAGCTTGGGGAACAGGACGATCTGTAATCGGATCGCCGTATCATTCTAATGTTCAGGGGATTACAGATAACTATACCATATTGAACACACCCGATCCTATTGAAGCGCAAAAGCTTCTGAAAAAGCGTTATGTTACCACAATTTTATTGGACAGGCCCGAACACATTCCTTCTCGGGGAAAGAGAAAAAAAATTTTCGATTTTCTTCTAGATTCCCACACATTTGCCGGACAGCTTTTTTCCGGAAAATACGATTATTGCTTTTTATCCTTTCCCGAAGACATGCCTGAAACGCTTAAAGAAAAGTATTTAATCTACCATGTCGACTTTAAAAAATGCGGGAAGAAGCAAGCCCCTTAACCAGTACTGTTCCGGAATTGTCTGCCAGTCCTGTTAAAAAAGCTTTTCCCCTGTCATTTACACAGACAATCGCATATTTGACAGCTGACGGCTCTATTGGCCGGTTGTTTGAAAAACGTAATTCAGAAGAAGCGAATCTGACATCGGGTTTTTGTTCTTCTTTTCGGAACAATGAAGACGGCACAGCAATATACTGCAGCAAAACTTCCCGCGGATGGAGCTTTCGTCCTTTTTCTTTTGAAACAAAGACAACCCGCCCGTCTTCAAAATGCCTGACAACGATCACGCCGGCTTCATCAATCAGATCTTTTATCGGAATAAAATTATGATAACGTATTCGTGCCGTGGAAGAAAAAGAATTTGTTTCTATTTTTTCCACATAAACCGGCAATAATAATTTTACGCCGGTCTGAAAGGCTTCCGCAACGGAAAAATAACGTGCGGTTAAAATACTGAAAATCAATAAAGGACAAAAGAAAGAAGAAAATTTACGCTTCATTGGCGTCTCCTTTAATCCGGCAGCGCAGCAGCAAGAAAAAACACCCTGCGATTAAAGAAATAATTCCTGCCCCAACCAATGAAACCGGCAAAGACAGAAAGCAAACTATCAAAAAAGAAGTGAATAAAAGAATCGCCGCAGTTGCCAAAAAGGCCGAATCTATAAAAAAAGCCACTAAAAACAGAACGATGCTTCCTTCTATTCCGACGGACAGCAATATCCCGCAAAAAAACAAAACCAACGCCCCTATAACAAACAAAGAGAGCTCGCCAATTTCCAAATCGCGGTACAAACGAAAAATCAAAAGCAAAAAGCTGGATGTAAAAACACCTGTCCAAACCCACGAATCCGCGGATAAAGATCCCGTCATTTTTTCTATTAACAGTGATAATACCGGCAAAACCGCAAAAACATACATTGCTTCCCGATTACGCATTCCTTTTATCGGAAACAACAATCCCGCCGTTCCCAAAAAAGAAAGCAGAGCGAGCGGTACAATCGGCAAACTTTGCAATAAAAAGAAGAAAAGCACGGCAAGAACAATTCTTTGCCAAACATCTGCCGGACAGAAAAAACTGCGCACCAGAAGAACAAAAAGAAGCGCCATCATAACAACGGGAGAAAGCCAAAAAACAGCTTGAGTCAATAAAAAAGCTCCCGCGAAAAAATATGTCCTGAAGAAAAACCGAACAGCGCCGGAATTTGATTTTTGCAGCGCCAATCCGCAAACTATGAACAGGACGCTTCCCGCCGGAAAAGAATAAGAGCGCAGTCCGTAAAAACAAACCGACGCGATAATCATCATGATTATCAAAGACGGAATATTATAAAAAGAGGTTTGCGTTTCCGTTTTAGTTTGGCCGATCTTTTTCAAAGCGGGTTCTTTTACGGGATCAAAAACAGACACATTCAAACATGCCAATAATTGCCGAACAGAAAAATTAACAGACATTCTTTTTCTCCTTCAAGCAATCATTCAACTTGTTTCCTGCGATCCAAACAGTCATTACGATCAAAGATTCTCCCGTCAGGAAAAGCGCCCGCCCCGTTTGAAACGAAAGCTCCAGGTTTTTAATATAGCCATACAGCAGCAAACTGCCCCATAAAGCACAAAAGACAAGAAGAGCACAAAAAACCGTTCGTTCCCTATCTTTGAAAAAATAAAAAGCGCTCAAAATGACTGCAAAAAACAGGCAATAAAGAAACGGCAATTCTTGACTGACTGAATTTTCCCGCATTATCGCTCCGGCCAATAAAAAAACACATCCCGCCATTAAAAGAAACAAACGAAAAGCCGTATTTCTGAACCATGTTATCCGATCAACCGTTTCCTCGCGTAAAATCAGCAATCCCGCATTCAACAATGCTGCCAATGCGCAAAAAGAGGATACATCCGTACGAAAAGAAGGAAGCAAAAACTGAATGCCGTACATTGCGATCGAAACATTCAGAACGATAAAAGGCAAAAGACGAATTCCCGTCCGTTTTGACGGCACCGCCCAAAAAATCAACAAAACGAAATACAAAAAAAACTGTTTATATAAAAAAGTATTCGTTCCGAAAACCATGTCCGGTAAAAAAATCATAACTCCGATGACAAACGCCCCAACATAATCCGCTATGGCAAACCGGCGAAAACAACAACAAACGATAAAAAGAATAGCCAATAAAATTCCGCCGTTCAGCGTATAAAAAAAGCTCCATCCGGAAAGAACGAAGAAAAAAAATGCCGAACAAAACCACAAACATACCAAACATAACAAAGCCAGCCTGATTCCGTTCAGCCATTTTTTTTCCGAACGGCACAAAGCCAGCGCCTTCAAAAAGTCGGCGGACGGCAGAATTCCTTCATGACACAGACTTACTATATCCCCTGCTTTTGCCGTTTTGTTCAAAAACGTTTCCGTTTTTTTATCAGGAACTATCAATTTTTTTTCCTTCTGTTTTAATGCTATAATTTTCTGAAATTATATTTTATAGTTTCCCGTATGAACAGTTTTTTCAAAAAGATCGTTTTATTTTTTTACATGACGACTGCCGCCGGTGCGCAAATACCGGACATTCAGACCGGTCATGAAATGAAAAGAATCGCTTTCTCTGCCAAAGCGGGCGTTGAGATTTTTGCAGAAGCCTCCGGCGGAAAATGGTGTGAAAACATACTTAATTTGAAAATTTTTGCCCAGGATGAAACTGCTTTTGCAGACAAGCCTCTAACTCTTTTGATGGCAAAAGTCGGACTGGTTTTAAACAACGAATGTCCTTCGGCACGACATGCCGTTATTGACGGATACAGCAAAAATACTTTGATTTTTCAGGGATCAGCTTCATCTGCCGACAAATGGAAACCTGAAAAAGGCACATTAAAAGTCAAAATTCAACAATTGCAGACAGCCGCAACTAAAATATCGCCGTCCGAACCGGCAAAGGAACGGCCCTCTTCATCTGAAAAACAGAAAATCATCGCGCATATTGATTCCAAAACAGCATTGGAATATCGGCTTTATTCCAAAGACAAAGCATGTTCGATTCTGTATACAACCGATAAGCCGGCCGAAAAATTAAAAAAGTGGTTTATCAGTGTCGGAGGCAACTCCTGCGCCGAAAATCTCGTTTACGGACGAGCGGAAGTTTCTTTATTCAATGAAAAAGGCCATCTCGAAACAACACTTGACGGTTATTTTACGGAAGGACGTTTTACCGGCAAAAAAAATTTAAATGTCGTTTTGTTGAATCGCTATGGTGCCAATAAAAACGAACAGCGGCTGAGTTATTTAATCGACTCGGATCAGGATTTAAAAATCAACTATGTCAGTTACCTGCAAAGCCGGAAAAATCCCAAGACCGGTTTTTACTCTCCGTGGTCGGGCTGTTCTCCCTTTACTATTGCCGCGGTTACGGAAAATGAAGAGTTGTTTTTGGAAAATGTCATAACCGACAATATTTTAAGAGCGGCTCAAAGTTATGCGGATATTTTTTGTCCCGGCGCGACACAAATGAAATTCTTTGCCACCACCGTTCCCCGCGGCATTCCGGGAATGGATATTCCGGCATTGCCCGAAACGAAAGAAAATGCGTCGCATAATCATTTGATTTATGCGGCTGCGCTACAGAGAGCCCCCGGAAAAAAGTGGAAAGTTATTTCCGATAAAACTCAAAATCTGGCAAAACTGCGCGAAAACGCCCGCCGAACGGAAGAACTGCATGAACACCAACTGATGATGGCCGATTACAATGAATTAACCAAAACAGATTATCTGGGACGATTGGCATACATGATCGGAACGGACCGTATAGATAATTTGTCGGCAATGCTGACGGCTTCAACAATCATTCAAAAAACGGTACGCGTTAATTTGTTGGTCAACATTGGTTCAATCGGTTTGGATCGGGCATGGGCCGATTGGCCGGACGAACTTTTGATTACACAGACCAGCGGTCTTTTAAATCGTTCCGGATGGCATATTGTCAGCGGTAATCTGCGATTAATGACAGATCAGGAAAAGAAACAAAACAAAAAAGAGAACCGTTCCATCATCGGCGTTTTGGAACTTGCTTCCGCTGCCGCATGCGAACAGGACGCCTGCGCAGAGGTTTCCGATCTGGTCGGATTGATACGGAGACGTCATGAAAAACCGAACTGGCAGCCTTATCATGCGCCTTTCAGACAGGAGGAGGCCGGTTTATGACAAAAAGTATGTGGGTTGCCGTTGTTATTTTGGCTTTATTATTTGCGGCTTGCGGTTCTTTTATGGTCTTACTGCAAAAGGATGAAGCGCAAAAAAACATTCATTATTTCCTGACCGCCCGCAAACTGAACAAGCTTATTTCCTTCCAGGAAGCGGCTTTATCCGTTTCAGACACGGCCTCGCTGAAAAACGTTTCTCTGCATTTACGCGTTTTGCCCCAAATGCCGAATCATATCCGCGAATTTACCGTTCATACTTACAAAAAAAGCAATCATATTCCCGTTTTTCTTTCTTTTACGGCCAAAGACGTTTCCTTCAGCCTGATAACAGCGGCTCAGCAGCTGAAAACAACGGAAGAAAATGTCGTCGATGCTTTTGCGGACTTTGACCCGATTGCCGACATCATAAACAGTCCTTTGTATGCCGTTTTGCTGGCAGGCTGCGATAATGTTTCCGCAGAAATCCGAGGCGAATATTCTTATGCGCCGACCGTGAAAAAAATGACTTTAAAGGCCAAAACAACCGATCAATGCCTTGGACGCTGGGAAGCAGAAATATCACTGGGAAACATTTCAAATGCGCAGCAGGGTCAGCTCATTTTGGCTTTAAAACATTTTTTGCAAAAAGGCGATCCGCTGCAAGATATAAAAAATTTTCTGGAAGGCGCCGTCGTAACGAATTTTTCGCTGACCTATACGGATACGGGGCTTGTCAAAGGCTATAAGAAATACATTGATACGCTCTATCTGCGCCTGCCGGGAGCCGCCAGTCCGGCAGAATTGGATTCAAAAGGCATTCAAAAAATCGCCTCTTATCTCTCTTTTTCAAACGCGCATCGCCAACGCAATACGGATATCGCTCAAACATTGGCACAGTTTATCAAGTCCCCCGGAACGATCCGTTTCCAAAGCAAAGCCGGGAAACAAGTCCCCCTGAGCGTCCTCAACGGCACGTTTTTACGGCGGCTGACGGATCTGCTGCTCAGACTGGATACGTCAGTCGCCGCTGAAAAAGAAACGCCTTAATTTTATTTATGAAAACATCGGCGTAGACAAGTATCTTTCGCCCGTGTCCGGCAACAAAGCAACGATTGTCTTGCCCTTGTTTTCCGGTCGTTTAGCGATTTGAGCCGCCGCATAAACCGCCGCCGCGGAGGAAATTCCGACCAGAACGCCTTCTTCCCGCGCCAATCTGCGTCCCGTCGCAAAAGCGTTTTCACTATCGACGGTCACGATTTCATCATAGACGGCAGTATCCAATGTATCCGGCACAAACCCCGCGCCAATTCCCTGTATTTTGTGCGGCCCCGCTTTGCCCTGCGATAAGACCGGAGAATCCGAAGGCTCGACAGCAACAATTTTGACAGCCGGATTTTTCGATTTCAGATAATGCCCGACGCCTGACAATGTTCCGCCCGTTCCGACTCCGGCAACGAAAATATCGACTTTGCCGTCCGTATCCTGCCAGATTTCCGGCCCCGTTGTTTTTTCGTGCGCCATCGGATTGGCCGGATTGACGAATTGCCCCGCCAACATGCTGTTCGGTGTCGTATCCGCAATTTCTTTCGCTTTTTCAATCGCTCCTTTCATCCCTTTTGCCCCTTCGGTCAGAACCAATTCAGCCCCGTACGCTTTCAACAGGTTGCGACGTTCGACGCTCATCGTTTCGGGCATTGTCAAAATCACTTTGTATCCTTTGGAAGCCGCGATGGAAGCCAACCCGATTCCGGTATTGCCGCTGGTCGGTTCGACGATCACCGCCCCCGGTTTCAGAATGCCCTTTTGTTCCGCGTCTTCGATCATTGCTTTGGCGATTCTGTCTTTAACGGATCCTGCCGGATTAAACAGTTCCAATTTTGCCAGCAAAACCGCTTCCAGCTTTTCCGCCTTTTCATAGTTGGTCAGTTCCATCAAAGGCGTCCGTCCGACCAATTCCGATACCGAGTTATAAATTTTTGTCATGTTTTTTTCCTCTGTTCCAAATTAAACAAAAAGGGCTTTCCTGCTCGGAAAGCCCTTAAAATGTTGTATTCAACATTACTTTCCGCAATTACATTCCGTTTCGGCCCCGCAGCCGCATTCACAGGGATGCTGACAGCTGCAGGCAAACGCCGCGGAGGCGTACAGCAGACAGGCCAAAACAAAAAAAGTCATTTTCTTCATCTTAGTTCTCTTCCCTTCCCGATGAAACAACAAAATCATTATTCCACAGCGCTTCAAAAAGTCAACTAAAATAGTAGTGATTATTTTTCTCTGATTTTCCTTGCGAACATGGTATAAAGCGTTCAACGAAAGGCATTTATATGAAAATATCGACCAAAGGACGTTACGGACTGCGGATTTTATTGGATCTGGCTTTGCACGACCAAAATACTCCGCGCTTAATGAAAGATATTGCTCGTTCCCAACAGATCTCGGAAAAATATATCAGTCGGTTGATTTTACAGCTGAATGAAGCCGGTTTTGTCACTTCTTTTCGCGGAGCGAAAGGCGGTTTGAAACTGGCAAAGCCCCCGAAAGAAATCACGCTGTTGGAAATCGTTGAAGCGATGGAAGGCAGAATATCAATCGTTGAATGTGCTTCAGATAAGAACTTTTGCCCGAAATCGGAAGATTGTTCCGCGTGCAGAATCTGGTCATCCTTAAATAAAAAAATCAGAAAACAGATGAATGAAATAACGTTAAAAGACTTACTGAAAACAGAAAAGAACAAAACCAAAAACGCGATGGAAAAAGAATGAAAATCGGATTTATTTCTTTAGGCTGTTCCAAAAACACGATCGACACGGAAATGATGCTGGCGCATTTAGACAACGCCGCATTTGAAATCACCGCCGACGCCGGGGAAGCCGAGATTATTTTAATCAACACCTGCGGCTTTATCGGCGACGCGCGGGAAGAATCACTCGAAACGATTCGGGAAATGGCGCGATATAAAAAGACGGGAAAGTTGAAAAAACTGATCGTTACGGGTTGCCTGGCCGAACGCTGGCGGAACAAACTGATGGAAAGAATGCCTGAAATCGACGCCGTTGTCGGACTAAGTGAAATTCACAGCATTGTCGAAACAGTCAGAATCTCTTTAGAAAAAGAAAAGTATGCCGCTTTCGGTGATTATGAAAAAACAGAAATCGAAGGCGAACGGATGCTCTCCGACGATTCTCCGTCCGTCTTCCTGCGCATTTCAGAAGGGTGCGACAACCGCTGTTCTTATTGCGCCATTCCGAAAATTCGCGGTCGCTACCGTTCCCGCACGATCGAAAGCATTATTGAGGAAGCGCAGGACCTTGAAGCTGCCGGAGCGAAAGAACTGAACCTGATCGCGGAAGACACATCGCGTTACGG
>JAFVEJ010000168.1 GCA_017476085.1 Alphaproteobacteria bacterium | reverse complement strand
CGCGGCGTGGTCGTCTGCGAATGTGTCCGGCATTCCGCTGCACACGTTTTGTGAGATGCGCGGTCATTTCAACCACGACGAAGCAATTCAAAAGATCGCAGCCGACGTAAAGAACAGCGCTTATGAAATCATCAAGCGCAAAAGAGCGACTTATTACGGTATCGCTATGTCCGTTAAAAGAATTTGCGAAGCGATCGTTCGGGATGAAAAATCGATTCTGCCCGTTTCTTCAATGATGCATGGCGAATATGGCATTGAAGGTATTTCTTTGAGCATGCCGGCTGTCGTCGGTAAAGACGGCATTGAAACGCTGGTTCCGCTGCAGTTAAGCGAAACGGAAAAAGCCGATCTGCAGAAATCGGCAAAGACGTTGCAGGATACTTTGGCGCAAAACGAAGTCTGATCAAAGTCGTTTCTTTTTTAAACAAGAAAAAGAATGACTTTCTTCTATTAATGCCATCACGGTTTCGTCCGTCAAAGTATCGTTCAAAACAAGAGTGATCCAGCTTTTTTTATTCATGTGATAAGCGGGATAAAAGTCGTTTGTTTTCAACAGTTCGGGAATCTTTTCCGCCGCGATTTTCAAGTTCATCACTTCGATCGGACCGGACAGTTTTTTATCCAGTTTGCTTATATCGATATTCATGACCGGAGCGTACCATTTGCCGGTATCCGGATTTTTGTATATACCGTAGTTTTCATATTTTTCCCACGGAAATTCGGGTCTGTCGCCGTAGATTTCAAAGATTCTTTGCGCAATGCGATTTGTCTGATCACCGATGAAAACATTTGGAACAAAGCATTTTTCGCGAATGTCTTCCAAAACGTTTTTGTATGCGTTTCTGACCTGTTCCGCAAAGCCGCCCATAGCGCTTTCGACCCGCAAAGGCAGATATATGTCGCCGGCGTCGGAATCATAGACCTGTCCCGAAACGGTTCCGTTTCCGTCAATCATGATAACGGCTTTAAACGCACCGTTCATCAAAGATTGTTCCAGAATAAAATCCGTTCCTTTTTTCTTAAAACCGTACGGTTCGAGTTTTGAAAAATCAACGTTTGAACGTTGAAAAATTTTTTCTTCCATTATCATATTATTGACCAAAGACAGCCGAATTCTTGTTCAGAGTGTAAATTCCGTTATCATACGGATAATTGTAATAAGTGTATATGATATTGCGCAGATCATCCGCATATGGATTATAAGACTGTTTCCCTGCTATGATTTGTCTGGATAAATAGTGTGGGAAAACCGAACGGAGCGTGTTGTCCAATCTTGCCGCATATTTGTTTTTAAATGACGGCGAAGTGATAATGTTGACAAGCATAACACCGTTTTTTTCCAGATGGTTTTTGACCATTTCAAAGAAATCCGCCGTGACAAAATTAACGGGAATGTTGCGCTGTGCCGAATAAACGTCCACTAATATCAGATCGTATTTTTTCTTGTCTTTAAGCATGAACAGATAAGCGTCTTGAGCGATAAACGTTTTGTTTTTTGTCAGCGGTTCGTCCAAGAAAAGATCTTCTGAAATCTGTTTCAGGTTTTTAACGACGTCAAGATAAACATAATTGTTTCTCGTGTCGTCTTTTCCGGCCGTAAAACCGCCGGCTCCCAGAACAAGAATATTATGAACTTTATCGGCAGGCAGCGTATTGATACAAGTGTTGTTGATGTAGTTTATGTATCCGAACATCAAGTCGTCTTTTTTGGATATTTTTGAAGAATTTGAGCCGTTGATGAACATTTGTTTGGATAAAAATTCTCCGTCGGTCTGATCTGTTTCGACAATTTCTATTCTTGAAACGGCATCGTCCAGAACCAAAGAAGAATCTTTTTGCAGCAATTTTTCATTAGAGCTGAAAAGGGCGGCGGCTGTTATAAGAACAACAAAGGAAAGGGAAAAAATTTTTTTTCGGGAGGGGGAAAGCAGCAATAAAACGCAGGCGGTTAAAAAAACCAGAAGAGTTGTGGCCGCATATACGCCTAATAACGGCATAAAAAATAATGTGGTCAATAAAGATCCCGATACGCTGCCGAGCGTATCGACAGCCATAAAGCGTCCCGTGTAATTTGAATCGGAATGGTGGACGATTCTGCCTATAGCGGATGTGATAAATCCTAAGCCGACAGAGGGGAAAGTTAATAAAATCAATGACATAATTGTCACTTGGGCAGTGGCGGAGGTTATTCCTGAAGAATACAGTATGTAAAACAAGCTGCCGATGATTGGAAATGAGCAGGCTAAAATATACCAGCCGGAGAGACAATAAACCGTTTTAATGATATTTTTTCGAATAGGGTGTTTTGAAAAACGAATAACAGAGCCCAAATAATACCCGAGAGACAAAAACATCAGAATAAACGCCATAATAATAGACGTGATCAAAGTATTTGAACCGACAAAATTGACAAATTGTCTGAGAATAATCAGTTCAAAAGACAGGCTTGTATATCCCAGGATATAAATGGATAATAATAAGGAGTGTTTTAATTTTTTGTTCATTTAAAGATCTTCTCGATAGCTTTTGTGTTTGCGGATAATATAAAACAATTTGTTGAAAAAGGCATTATAAATCAGTTTTTTGATAAAATGATTCAGGAAACGTCATTGTTTTTTTCGTCTTCTCTGTCCGTTTCCTGACGGCGGCGGTATAGGGTCAGACCGATTTCGTCCAGCATGGCGTTTGTTTTGCGTTCCAGTTCAGCCAATTCGCGTTTATCACGATTTTCTTGCGTGATTTCAAGAGTTTTCAATTCCTGATACGCTTCAATGATTTCGTCGCGCATCAACAGAATTTCCTGTCTGTTTTCCTCTAAGGCGCGGTCAACGCGTTTGTTTTCTTCAACATGCCAATCGACATAAGCTCCGAATGTCAAAGCGGCAATAGGGTTGGAGTTCGCGGCTTCCTCCTCTTCAACAAAGCGTTTGGCCAATAGGATTTTACGGTTTTGCAAAGCTTGTTCAAACCGCAGCAGGTTGCCAAGCTGCCTTTGTTTTTCGTCCAGTTCGAACTTGTGGACACGGATAAGGGTTTTTAAATCTTTGCCGGCCATTTGCTACCTTTTACTTTTGAGACGGGCCGGCGGGATTTTGCGCCAGAATGTCTTTCAGCTGCTGATAACCGGCCGCAAAAT
>JAFVEJ010000167.1 GCA_017476085.1 Alphaproteobacteria bacterium | reverse complement strand
TTTGGGAACAATTTCCAGAGCTTTGGAACGCGTGATGTCTGCATGGGATATGGGACGTTTTACAAACGAGGATTATCCTCGTTTGCCTCCGGTGCCTATGCGTCGTCCGCCGGTTTATATCAATGCCAATTTGCCGATGCAAAGGGTAACGGAAGACAGTCGTTTCATTATGACTGTTCCGCCGACCACGTTTGCCGAAGCTGATTTGGGACATCAGGTTTCTTATACGGCGACGATGCGGGACGGCAGTCCTTTGCTGCCCTGGTTGTTCTTTGATTCGAAAACGATCACATTATCCGGCAAACCTCCGGCAACATCGGAAGGAATCTATGAAATCAAAATAATGGCGCGTAACCGCAAGAAAATGAGCGCTTATATCTTTATTACCGTTCAGGTTATGCGCGGCTATATGTCGATTCTGGATATGCGAGGAGCCGAACCGGACTCTCGAGTGACAGTTATCCAACGCTGTGATGGTTCGGGGGAATGCAAAGATTATCAAAATGTTCGTCAAATAGATATGTTCCCGGAAAAAGTGACGGTTACTCCGCTGCCTCTTCCTAAGAAAAAATAAAAAAATCCCTGTTCAAAAAAGAGCAGGGATTTTTTCAATTGTTCTTTATTTTATCGGCTCTTGGCCGCTTTCAATTTAGCAATATCGGCGGCAGAAACTGTTTTTTCCGGCTGAGCGTTGTCACGCTGATCTACCGTTTTATAAGAAGAACCGCTGACAATCAACAATTCCGCTTTGACGGATTTCGGATTTTGTTTGTACATTTCGTATTCTTTTGCACTTAACGGCATTGCAATATAGTAAGTTATTTTACCGCCTACGCCGGGCAAAGAACCGTTGCGTTCATCCATCGCTTTATGAACGTTGCTGTGAATGTCTTTGTTTTGTGTGTTGGACAAGGGCATCATACAGCGCCAGTCATGAATGGATGTTATTTGTTCATCGCCGATCTGAACCGGGCCTTTGGCAAGAGAACCGCTTAAAACGCGCGGGAATAAATGGTGATAATTAAAACCGTTTGGCGTTTTGCCTTCTTTGCCGATGGTTTCATAAATCGCTTCATCGTTCAGTCCGGCCTGACGCAATCGGGAAATGCCTTCTTTGTTTTCGGTACCGTCGGGATTGTAAACGGTGTCTTTCAGCAGCTGAGGACGAACTTGCTTATATTCTTCATAAAGAGCTTTATTCGCTTCCGAAGAAATTCTGATCCCTTGGACAGGAACCCATTTGAAAGCAACTTCAAAATCTTTAGGCAAATTGACTTTAACCGAATTGTTGTCGGTATTTCCTTGAAAGGGTGCGGAATGTCCTTTGCCTTTACCTTTCTTTTTTCTGGCGCGTTTGACGTGAATATATTCCATTTCAACCTCTGTTTAAAAATATATTTTAGAAATATAATGACATAAAATAAAATTTTGTCCAGAGAAAAGAGCCTTAAAAGGCAGTCTTTTTTCTGGACAAGTGGACAAAAAATCAGGAAATGACGCGTGAGCTATTTCAGGAATTTATTGATTTCTTCCGTAACTTTTTTGGCGTCTCCCAACAACATCATTGTATTCGACGCATAGAAAACGGGGTTATCTATGCCTGCATATCCTTTGCCTTTCAGGGAACGCTTGACCACAATAATATTGCGCGCTTTTTCAACATCCAGAACAGGCATGCCGTAAATCGGACTGGAAGCATCCGTTTTGGCTAATGGATTGGTTACGTCGTTTGCACCGATGATATAGACAACATCCGTGTCTGAAAATTCGCCGTTGATATCATCTAATTCAAACACGTCTTCATAAGGGATTTTCGCTTCGGCCAACAAAACGTTCATATGGCCCGGCATACGGCCCGCAACGGGATGAATGGCGTATTTGACGGTCGCTCCTTTCTTTTTGAGCATAGCGGCCATTTCTTCCAAAGCAAATTGGGATTGCGCAACCGCCATACCGTATCCCGGAACAATAATGACTTTTTGCGCGTTTTCCAATAAAACAGACGCGTCTTCGGGGGATCCGATATTCGCGTTTTGAGCCATTTCTTCGGCAGGGCCGTTTTCTCCGGCTTTACCGCCGCCGCCCAAGAGGACGTTAAAGATCGATCGATTCATTGCTTTGCACATAATATAGGACAAAATCGCGCCGGAAGAACCGACTAAAGCGCCCGTAATGACAAGCAGACTGTTTCTCAGAGTAAAGCCGATGCCGGCTGCCGCCCATCCGGAATAAGAGTTCAGCATGGAAATAACGACGGGCATATCGGCGCCGCCCACCGGTAAAATCAGCAGGAAGCCTAAAGCAAAAGACAAAATCGTCAACAACAAAAACGAAAATGCAGCTTCCGTTTTTGCAAAATGGATCAGCAAGGCGACAATGAAAACGGCTAAAGCGGCGTTCAAAGCCGACTGTCCTTTAAAGCGCAGCGGTTTTCCGGACAGAATGCCTTGTAATTTGGAAAAAGCAATGACCGAGCCTGAAAAAGTGATCGCGCCGATTGCGACGCCTAAAGACATTTCGATCAGGCTGGATAACGCAATGTGTCCCGGCGTTCCAATACCGTAAGCGACGGGCGATAAAAAAGAGGCCCAGGCAACCAAAACGGCAGCCAAACCGACCAGACTGTGAAAAGCGGCGACCAGTTGGGGCAGGGCCGTCATCGCAATGCGTTTGGCGATGATCAATCCGACGATGCCGCCTAAAACAATTGCCGCACCGATAAATCCGAATGAAGAAACTGCCGGCAGGCATAGAGTGGCGGCAACAGCAATAATCATGCCTATAATGCCGGACCAGTTGCCTTTAATCGCGGTTTTCGGAGAAGATAAGCCTCTGAGTGAAAAAATAAAACAAACAGCGGAAATCAGATAAAGAAAAGCACTGTAATTCGTAGACATGATTTTATCCTTTTTTCTTCTTAAACAGAGCCAGCATTCTTTCCGTCACGGCAAATCCGCCGAAAATATTGACTGATGCCAGAAAAACCGCTAAAAATCCGAGAATTTTTGAAGCGGATAAACCGTCGGGACCTGCCGCGATCAACGCGCCGACAATAATTACCGAAGAAACGGCATTCGTTACGGACATCAACGGAGAGTGCAGGGCAGGCGTTACTTTCCAAATAATGTAATATCCTACGAAGCAAGCCAGAATAAAGACTGTCAGCAGGAACATAAATTCGTTGTTGTCCGTCGGAGCGGTATTTAAAACCAGATTGACCTGAGCGGTTAAGTCTTGTAAATGATTTTGAGCGCTTTCCAGCTTTTGGGCTGCTAAAACAACGCTTTGAGAAACAGCTTCCAGCTCATCTGAAAGTTGTTCCGATAAAACAATGGCAGCGTCAGACATTACTTATTCTCCTCAATTAAAAGTTGTCCGTCTTTGGTTATGCAGGACGCTTTATAAATCTCGTCATCAAAGTTGATATTGAGCGTTAATTTTTCCCGATCAATCATCGGAAGGATGAAATTATACAGGTTTTTGGCAAACAGCGGAGTGGCTGCAGCACTTAATGCGGAAGCGGCGTTCGATTGTCCGAAAATCTTTACTCCATAAAGAGTTTCGGTTTTTCCGTAAACTGTTCCGTAACAGTTTCCACCTTGTTCTGCGGCTAAGTCAAAAACAATGCTTCCCGGTTTCATCCGTTTTAACATTTCTTCGGTGATCAACAGCGGCGCTTTCTTGCCGGGAATTAACGCCGTCGTGATGATGATGTCCGTTTTCGGCATAACGGCCATCAGCGCTTCTTCCTGATTTTTCTTGGACTGTTCGTCTAACTCTTTGGCATAACCTCCGGTTGTTTCCGCTTGTTCGATCCGAGCTGTTTCCAAAAACTTTGCGCCGAGTGATTCAACCTGTTCCTTGACAGTCGGTCGAACGTCAAAAGCGGTGACAACGGCGCCTAATCGTTTTGCCGTCGCTATGGCTTGAAGACCGGCGACGCCCGCGCCTAAAACCAACACCTGAGCCGGAGAAATCATTCCCGCGGCCGTCATCATCATCGGCACGGCGCGTTTGTAGGCGGAAACGGCGTCAATAACAGCTTTATATCCCGCCAGGTTGCTTTGGGAAGACAAAACGTCCATATTTTGAGCCCTGGAAATACGAGGCAAAAATTCCATGGCAAAACATGTGATGCCGGCATTGGCAACGGCTTTAGCCGCAGTCAAATCCGATTTTGCGTTCATCAGGCAAACCAGACATGCGCCTTTCGGCATAGCTTTAGCTTCCGATGCGGATGGAGGCAAAACCTTTAAAATAATATCGGCTTTATCAACCGTCGAAGCAAAGTCGTCGGCCAAAACGGCGCCGGCTTCCTTATACATTTCATCCGAAATTTCCGATTCCGTTCCCGCGTCTTTTTGAACGGCTACGGATATTCCCATATCCGTTAATTTTTTGACAGTGTCCTGAGATGCGGCAACACGCAATTCACCGCCGATGCTTTCTTTGGGAATAGCTATTTTCATGAAAGAAAATACTCCTTAAAAATAATTAATGTAAAGCTATACATTCCGTTTTTCAGACGGAATGTTCATCAGCCACGGCAATGTTGTTTTGCCGTTCTTTTGCGGATCGTAACGCATTAAAGGCCCGGAGTAAAACCGAATCAATCGTTTCGTCCGTTTCCGTTTTTGAAGCAATGCTGATACTGGTCGTAACGCTGATTTTGATATCGCCGACCATTAAATCGGAATGCATGACCTCATCGCGAATTCTTTCAGCAACAATTTTTGCGCCATCCAATGGGGTTTCCGGCAGTAATATCGCAAATTCAATATCAGCCAGACGCCCCAGATAATCCGAATCTCTGATTGAATTTTGACAGGCAATGACGGCAACGCGAATGGCTTCGTCACCGAAAGCAGCCCCATGTTCCGAACTGAGTACTTCGAAACGGTCAATAGTCATCAGTAAAACGGACAAATCGCGTTTATAACGGCGGGCGCGTTTCATTT
>JAFVEJ010000013.1 GCA_017476085.1 Alphaproteobacteria bacterium | reverse complement strand
GATTGGTCGTAGGTTCGAATCCTACTCGCGGAGCCAATAAAAGAAACCCGTCCTTGATTAGGGCGGGTTTTTTGTTGAAAAGCGTTGTTCAATTTCTGCGATATTCCGACACTGCAGGGCCGAAAAGTGATAAAACGCGGATCTGATCCGGCGTCAACAGAAAAGAAAGATCGGAAAACGGATTAAGGATAACGCCTTCGCAGCGGATGGAATAAAATGTTTTAATCCATCCGGAACAATGCATAAAAACAGCTTTTCCAGCCGTATAATCCGGTGGTATTTTTGCCGGATCTGAAAAAATCGGCATCAAATGTTTCCGTTGGGAAGAAATATAAAGAATATCCGGTTTAAAGGCCGTTTGTTTTAAAATCCCTTCGTTGCCGAAAGGCAGTTCCGCCGCTGTCCGCTCAGAGGGAACTAAAACGTCCGTGCAGCGAAAAGCTTCTAGCAAGAGAACATAATTCTCTTTGCTTTTGTTTCGGGAAAAATCAATCAGGCGCTTTTCCAATAAAGGAAGTGTCTGATCAGACGGCTTCGTCTTTTTCTTCTCCGTCTTCATCATCTTCTTCGTTTTTTTTCAAAAAGGCTTTGACCTTTTTGACGCGGAAGCCGTCAATTTCCAAAATTTCAAAGCTGCACAGCGGGCAGTCGACCACATCGCCGACTTTCGGTTTGCGCGCCAGCAAACCGAAAACGTATCCGCCGATGGTGTCTTCCTCATGTTCTTCCAACGGACGCAGTCCCATATATTCCATAGCTTCATCCAGCAAAGTCATGCCTAAAAACTCGAAAGTGCCATCGTCCAAACGCTTTTCATAAACATCGTTTGTCGTGTCATGTTCGTCCTGAATATCCCCGACCAGTTCTTCCAAAACGTCTTCCATTGAAATTAAACCGGAAGTGCCGCCGTATTCGTCAATCACGATCGCCATATGGATGCGTCTGCGTTTCATTGTGTGCAAAACTTCGGAAACGGAAAGACTTTCTGGAACAAATAAGACTTCGCGCAGCATTTTCGTGATGTCTTTTTCGCCTTCTTTCATCAAAATGTCGCGCAAATGCACCATACCGACAATATTGTCTTTGTCCTGGTCGCAGACGGGATAACGCGTATGGTTGCTGGTTTTGACGGTATCAAAGTTTTCTTCATAAGAACTTTCCAAATACAGGCATTCCATATCCTGACGGGGAACCATAATTTCGCGGGCGATTTTATCGGAAAAATCAACGGCGTTTTTAATGATTTCGCTTTCGGTTTTATCAATGATTCCGCCGCGTTGAGAAGCGCCAGCAATCAGTTTGATTTCTTCTTCCGAATGAACAAGGTCGCTGTTGTGTGCCGGCTGGATTCCGATCAGTTTCAGAGCAAATGCGGCGATATTGTCAAAAACGTAAATTACCGGACGGAAAAGCTGGGCAAATAAATATAAAGGACGAGCTATCAGCATAACGGCCGTTTCCGTTTTCTGAATGGCGATTGATTTCGGAACCAGCTCTCCGAAAACGACATGCATCAGCGTGATGATCGTGAAGGCCGCGGCAATGCTGACGGAATGCATCAAAATCGGATCGTTTTTCAGCCATGTGCCGAATAACGGATCCATAATCACGGCCAAAGCCGGTTCTCCGATCCAGCCCAGGGCCAGAGAAGCCAACGTAATTCCCAGTTGTGTGGCACTGAGGTAAGAATCTAAAGAAGATGTGATTTTGATGGCCAGTTTGGCTTTTTTGTTTCCGTGAGATTCTATTTCTTCCAATCTGGAACGGCGGATTTTGACAATTGAAAATTCCGCCGCGACGAAAAACGCGTTAATCGCCACGAAAACAAGAGCTGCAAAGATCTTTAAAAAAGTATAAGACGAAGGAGAATCCATATTTTCCTCTGGTTATTGTAAAAATAGATCGCACCGAACGGGTGCATGATCGGATGTTTTTTCGGCTTTTCTGGTTTTCGAGTCGACTTCCGCAAAAGAGAGGCGGTCGGCCCAAAACGGCGATAAAAAAAGATGATCCAGCAAAATGCCGTTGTTTTTTTCCCAGGCGCCGGCACGGTAATCCCAATAAGAATAAACGGGAACAGTATTTTGCATCCGACGCAAAGCGTTTGTCAGACCGGTATAATAAAAAGCGCGGAAACGCTGTCTGATCGGCGGGACGGTAAAAGCGCTGTCTTTGAATGCGGCCGGATCATAAACGTCCCGATCATATTCAATGACG
>JAFVEJ010000166.1 GCA_017476085.1 Alphaproteobacteria bacterium | reverse complement strand
TTGCCGATGCAAGTACACATGCGCGTATCAACCACATAGTCGTGATGCGCGGGGATGTAGGCGTCTTTTCCGGCGGGATCCGTTCTGTGAAAAACAATGCCCGTATTGATATCGGCCGGTTTCAAAGTCATGGAAATTTTATTTCCGGTATGCAGACCGATGCCAACGCATGAAATCTCATGCTTGATTGTCTTCTGCTGATAATTTTCCATGGTTCTGTTCCTTTCTGTCGTGGAAGCACTTTCTATTCTATAGTTTTAACAATCGATACGTCTTTTTTCAAATCAAGCTTTGTTACAGTTTGTTACATTAACTTTCTGTTAAGTTCTTGATTTTTATGGAAGCATTATTTTTAAAGACGAAGTAAAAAAAACAGGCTTGCTCAATCAAACGAATCCGATACACTTAGAAATAGTGATAATGCAAAGTATTTAAGGATTGTAGAATGGAGCTGGAAATTTTAATGGCCTTGGGCGGCCTGTTGTTATTGATGTGTGTTTTTGCAAACAGAATTTCCAGCAAGTTGGGTATTCCGTCGCTGCTGGTTTTTTTAGCCGTCGGAATGATCGCCGGTTCGGACGGAGCGGGCATTCAGTTTTATTCCGCGAAATTAAGTAATTATATCGGTTCTTTCGCATTGGCTTTTATTTTGTTTGCCGGCGGGTTGGAAACGAATTGGGCTTCGATCAAATCGGTTTTGGGCCGGGGAACGTTGTTGGCAACGGGAGGCGTTGCTTTGACGGCGGCGATTATGTTTTTCCTTTCGTATTATTTATTGGGAATGCCTCTTCCGATTGCGTTGCTGCTCAGCGTGATTTTGTCTTCGACGGACGCGCCGGCTGTGTTCAATATTTTAAGAACGAACGGTTTGTATCTGAATAATCAGAAATTAAAGTCCCTTTTGGAATATGAATCGGGCAGCAACGACCCGATGGCGGTTATTTTGTCCGTCGGCGCGATTACTTTTTTAACGGCAGAAGGCGATTTTTCGGTTTCTTATTTGTTGTTTATGCTGTTTCTTCAAATGGGATTGGGCGTTGCTTTGGGATATGGGTTGGGCGTATGCGCATTGGCGCTGCTGAAAAAATTTTCCTTTGTTTATCAAGGGCTGTATCCGGTTTTCGGAGTCAGCGTCGTTTGTTTGATTTTTTCTTTGACGCAGTTGGTCGGCGGCAGCGGTTATCTGGCGATTTATATCGCGGGAATCGTTTTGGGCAACACGTCGTATCCGTATAAGAACCCGTTTGTTCAATTTCAATCGGCGTTGTCGTGGGTTATGCAGATTTTGATGTTCCTGACTTTGGGATTGTTCGTCAATCCCAAAGAACTGGGGGCTGTTTTCTCAACGGCGTTAAGCGCGACGGTATGTCTGGTAATGATCGCGCGTCCGCTGGTTGTTTTTCTGTGTTTGGCAAAGAGCGAATATTCACGCGGCGAAAAACTGTTTGTCAGCTGGGCCGGACTGAAAGGCGCCGTGCCGATTATTTTGGCAACGTATCCTTTGATGAATGGCATTGAAGGGGCGCAATATCTGTTTAATGTGATTTTCTTTTTAGTGATCGTTTCCGTTTTGCTGCAAGGGCAAACGTTGGCTTCTTTGGCGCGCTTTCTTGAACTTAGTCATGATACGCCGACGCCCGAAGAATTAAAAGAAATGGGCGGATCAATCGGGGCTCCGACAGGGCAGCAGGAGGCGCCGCGAATCTATGTTTCTTTCAGATCTTCGTTTTTGCGCATAACGATGTCCGCGATTAAGTTTATGTTTTCTTTGGTCGATTGGCAGATTCATCCCGAAGAGGAACAATTAAAATCTGTATCGGGTGTGTGGAATAAAATTAAGAGTCAGATCTATATCCGGTTAAAACAGCTGCATGCCTATTGTTTGGAAGAGGATTTGGCCGAGGCCAAGAAAAAGGCGGAAGAAATTTTGGCTCAGAAAAAAATTGATGAATAACGCACATATCCGATGTTTATGCGCATTCGTCATATTAAAGAAGACAAGTAGAAAAAACCGGCTCTGAATGAGCCGGTTTTTGCTTTATTGAAAATTAGACGCTGCAAAATCCCATTTTATCAGCTTGTCGATCAATGTTTGCGCATAATCCGGACGTCTGTTCTGATAGTCCAGATAATAGGCATGTTCCCAAACGTCAATGGTCAGTAACGGTTTTAATCCGTGCGCGACCGGTGTGTCGGCGTTTGACGTTTTAATGATTTTGACATCTTCTTCGTCTTTGACGACCCAAGCCCAACCGGAACCGAATTGTGAAACGGCGGCGGCTTTCAGTTCGTCTTTGAACTTTTCCTCGCTGACAAAAGCGCGCAGGACGGCGTCTCTGAACGCGCCGTCGGGCAGGGTGCCTCCGCCCGCGGGTTTTAAGCCGTTCCAGAAAAAGGTGTGGTTCCAGACCTGCGCGGCATTGTTGAAAATGGCGGATTTATCCGCTTTCCCGACGGTTTCCCTGATGATCGTTTCCAGATCGGCGTCGGCCAGTTCCGTATTTTTGATCAGATTGTTCAGATTCGTTACATACGCCTGATGGTGTTTCCCGTGATGGAACTCCAGCGTTTTTTTTGACATAAACGGTTCCAGCTCTTCCAATCCGAACGGCAGTTTAGGTAATTCAAACACGGCAATCTTCCTTTCCTGAGAGTGAATTTTGAAATATTGTCCCGTTTTTTGTGCCGGAAGTAAAGCTAACTTTCGGCGATTCGCTTTAAAACGGTTTTTGCGGCGGCGATGCCGGAACGCACCGCGCCTTCTATCGTGCAGGGCAAGCCGGTTTTCGTGTAATCCCCCGCAAGGACGACCGTTCCGGAGCCGGCGGCGGGACGGCGGTTGTTGACGGCTTTCGTTTGCAACAACGTTGCGCGCCGTTCAATAATTACCCGATAAGGCGGCAGAGGGAGATCCGTTTTTAAAACGGTTTGCAGCTCCCGCCAGACAAAGGCGGCAAGAGCGTCAGGCGAATGCTCTGTAAGTAATTTTTCCGCCGCGCTGATCGTTACGGACAAAACGCCGTTTTTGGAAAACACCCAATGCCCCGTAAATCCGACCAAGCCGACGACGGGCAGTCCGTCCGGCAAAAGAACGTCCGTTTTAAAGTGGATGTTCGCGATCGGTTGACACGGCAGGTTTTCGACATTTTCGACCAGACGGGCGGCGGCGTTCGGCGAAACGGCCGAAATTACGGCGTCTTTACCCGTTAAAAGGATTTCCGTCCCGTCCGAAAAGGAAAGTTTTCCGTTTTCCGCTTTGTTCAGTGTTTTTCCGAAATGAAATGAAACGTTTTTATTTTTCAGGAAATCGACGACGGGATCGACGATACCGTCCGCCAAAGACGGATAAGCCAGAAAAATTTCCCCGTTCTTCCGGCCGCAACATTTCAACGCCGTTTTGACCAAAATCATTTTGTCGGCCTGTTCGACGGGCGTGTTCATCACCGATTCGCACAACAGGGGGAAAAGCGTTTTAAGATGCTTTAAAACGGAAAGCGGTTTCCCCGTGTCGATTTTAAAAGAGCTTCCGTCCTTTTGAAAAAAAGTGAACGTGTTGCTGACGCTTTTCAACGGCGTTTTTGTCGGGCAGTCCGCCAGCATTTTCAATAAAGCCGTGTTCGCGCCCAACATCAAATGCGTGCCGTTGTCGATCGGGGCTTCCAGTTTTGAATCGAAAAAGGAATGACACCGTCCTCCGGCGCGCGCCGCCGCTTCGTAAACGGCAACAGGAACCCCCGCCTTTGTAAGCGTATAAGCGGCGGACAGTCCCGCCATTCCGGCGCCGACGACGTAAACGGTCATACTTTATTTCCCGAACGCCAAAACGCGCAGAGCGGTCAAAATCTTGAATGCTTTGGACGGTTTTGCGCGCGGCGTCAAAACGTCCCACCCGCGCTTTTCCATAATGTCGTAGATCTTTTTATAGACGCATTTCATAATGACGGCGGGTTTCATCTGTTTGCCGTTCAGCTCCGACAAGGCGGCGTCGGCTTCTGTAAACCGCAGGGCGGCCTGTTTGGCCAGTTCTTCGCGCGCGATTTTCAAATTCGGACTGTTCAGCACCTGGCTCAAAGGCGTGTCGTCCGTTATTTCGATTCCCGCTTTCGCCAGACATTCCGCCGGCATATACAGCCGTCCGAGCTCCATATCCTCGTCCATATCGCGCAGGATGTTCGTTAATTGAAGGGCTTCCCCCAACGTGATCGCGAATCTTTGCGCGGTCGGGGAAAAGTCGCCGAACACGCACACGGACAGCATACCGACCGCTCCGGCAACGCGGCGGCAATAAAGCTGCAATTCCGTCATTGTCGGCGCGCGCATTCCGTCGGGAATATCCGTTTCCATTCCGTCGATCAGCGCGATAAATTCCTCTTTGGGCAGGGAAAACGTTTTAACCGGTTGAACCAACGCTTTGGCGACGGTCAGTTCCGGTTCTTCTCCCCGATAGATTCTGTCTATGTCTTCGCGCCAGATTTTCAGGTTTTTCCTTTTTTCCTCCAAAGGCGCGGGTTCGTCGGCGATATCGTCGATTTCGCGGCAAAAGGCATAAATCGCGAACATCGTGTCGCGCTTGGCTTTCGGCAACAGCTTCATCGCCAAATAAAACGACGAACCGGAGTTTTTGACGATTGAAACGACTTGCGCGTTTATTTCTTCGGCGGTTTCAGATCTTTTTTCCTGATGCATGATATTTTCTTTCTTCTCAATCCGCCGCAGACGCCCAAGATCGCGGCAATAATCCAATCCGTTTTGGTTAATTCGATTTTATGTTTTAACGGGTCGTGTTTTTTTAATCGTTTTACCAGCCTTTGCGCCAGACGGAAAATCAGGCAGACTTCCATTCTTAAACCGCGGTTGACCGTTACCAAAGGCAGGGAAGACCCTTCGACCAGCAGGCTTTCGATGCCGTCCGTCACGCGGGCGAAAACTCTTTTCAGTGCGGCGCAGGCTTCGGAATCGCCCAAAGCTTTGTAAGTGATTTCTTCCTCTTTGAACCAGTTAAGCGGCAGATAGACGCGGTCTTTGTCGGAATAATCCTCTTTGCAGTCCTGCAAGTGGTTATTCATCTGCAACG
>JAFVEJ010000165.1 GCA_017476085.1 Alphaproteobacteria bacterium | reverse complement strand
GGAAGAGACTTTCTTGGATTTCGGCAAAAAAATGGAAGATGCCGGCGCGGCGGCGGTAACGCCTCACGTGCGGACGCGGGCGCAGTTTTATTCCGGCAAAGCGGATTGGCAGGCGGTCGCGCAATTAAAACAGATTCTTGATATTCCCGTGATTGCGAACGGCGATGTCCGCACGCCGGAACAGGCGGAACAATGTCTGAAAGAAACGGGCGCGGACGGCGTGATGATCGGGCGCGGGCTGTTGGGGAAGCCTTGGGCTTTGTCGCAATGTTCCGCTTTTTTAAGCGGCAGGCAAATGCCGGAAGTGCCGGATTTATGCGCTCTTGTGCTTGACCATTTCGATGAAATGGAAAAATATTACGGGCATAAGGCAGTTTTTATCGCGCGAAAACATATCGCGTGGTATTCTTTGGGATTAAAGGGAAGTACGGGATTTCGCCGTCAAATTAATGAAACGGACAAACCGGAGGCAATGCGGGCTTTGATAGGGGACTTTTTCGGTTATGACGAATCAGAATGAAGGATTGGGAGCAGTCGTGGAAAAATATCTGCGTCGGTTTTATGCCAAAACGGCGGATGCGGTTGAACTGACGAACGTTTATGACGCCGTGATCAACGAAGTCGAACGCCGTTTGATAGCCGTTACTTTGGAAGTCGCGCAGGGCAATCGTTTGAAAACGGCAAAAATTCTGGGGGTAAACCGGAACACGCTTTTAAAAAAGATGCGCCGACTGAATTTGGATGATAAATTGATTGAAAAGAACGAAACGGAAATAACTCCCCTCTATAGAAAACGGAAAAGAAAATGAGAGTGATTGTATGCGGCGCGGGGCGGGTCGGTTCGACAATCGCCCGTTATCTGACGGAAGACGGCAACGATGTCGTTTTGATTGATACAAACGAAGAGCTTTTGACGGAACTGACTTCAACAATGGAAGTGCGGCCGGTGGTCGGTTTTGCGTCTTATCCGTCCGTATTGGAACAGGCCGGTGCGCAGGATGCGGATATGCTGATTGCCGTGACGGCGTCCGACGAAGTCAATATGGTGACGTGTCAGGCCGCAAATTCATTGTTTAAAGTGCCGATGAAAATCGCCCGTCTGCGGTCAAACGAGTACACTAATCCGAAGTGGCGCAAATTTTATACGCATGACGCTCTGCCGATCGATGTCGTTATTTCTCCGGAAGTTGAAATTGCCCGTTCTATTCGACGCAACATTTCTTTTCCGGGCGCGTTTGAGGTGATTCCGTTAGCAATGGACAAAGTTTATCTGCTTGGTATTCATTGCGATGATGTTTGCCCGATGATCAATACGCCGCTGCGCCAGTTGACAGAGCTTTTCCCAGATATTAATGCAGTCGTGGCGGCTTTGGTGCGCGATTCAAAATTGATTATTACTGACAGTAACACGCGCATTTGTGCCGGTGATGACGTTTATGTGATCGTGCCTTCCGAATCCGTTCATCGGATTTTTACTCTGTTCGGCCGCGATCAGGAACGGGCGCAAAACATTTTGGTCTTGGGGGGAAACAATATCGGGCTTTATCTGGCCAGATATATGGAAAAAGCGTCTCATATGAATGTGACGTTGATCGAAGAAAATGAAGAACGCGCCAAATTCTTAGCCGAAACATTGTCCGAAACGACGATCATTCACGGGGATTTCCTG